>CAZGOR010000119.1:0-6762 GCA_964527875.1 uncultured Bacteroides sp.
GCCGGGACATTCACCATGGCGGTGCTATGTAGAATCCCGCTAAATACCATTTGACTTATGTATAAAGAGTAGCTTTTCGGAAGGGGCTAAAAGTGGAAATTGGGATTTCAGATAGCACATATTTGTTAAATTTGTAATAGTATATTTATTGATTTACAGGACAATTGCATATATATCCCGGATGACAAAAGAAAAAACTACTACAAAAAAAAGAAGGAGTGGGTATAAAAATATCATTCCCATCGCTGCTGTTTTAATTGCTATCATTGGGATTCCATTGCTGCTTGTGAATTACCAGGCCAAACGCAGCGGGTTGACAAGGGGTGATGTGATCAGGCGCATTACAGGCAGGTCAGAATCCGGCAGTAATAATGCCGGAGGTCCTGATGCAAATGTAACCGGAGAAAAGATAGATTTTCTCGATCCGGTGCCGATCGGGCAGGAATTCAGCGAACCTCCTCTCATTGCACATATTCAGGCCGTCGATTTCGATGATGATAACCTCCTGGATGTTATCGTGTGTGATGACAGGGAAAATTTTGTTTCATGGATCCGGCAAAATCCTGCCGGAACTTTTACCGAATCGGTACTCGCCAGTGACCTTATCGCACCGTCCCACGTTCAGGTCATTGATTTTGATTATGACGGTGACAAAGACCTTATGGTAGGTGTGCTGGGCATGCTTTTCCCGAATAATGATAAAATCGGATCAGTTGTGATTCTTGAAAATGACGGTCAGTTCAATTTCAGGAAACATATTATAGCTGAAAAAATAGCTCGTGTCTCCGATGTACGGGCAGGAGACCTGGACAATGACGGAGATATGGATCTGGCTGTAGCCCAATTTGGTTACGATGATGGAGAAACGCGATGGATTGAAAACCTGGGAAACTGGAAATTTCAAAGTCATATGCTGCAATTTCTGTCCGGGCCCGTCAACGTTGAAATCACGGATATTGACTATGATAACGATTTGGATATCATATCATTAGTCAGCCAGGAATGGGAAGAGATCTATTGTTATATCAATGATGGGAAAGGGCAATTTCAGCCCAATCTGTTGTTTGGTTCAAGTAACCAGGATTATGGTTCAAGCGGTATTTCATTGTGCGATCTGGACCAGGATGGTGATGAAGATATCCTTTATACCAATGGAGACGCTTTTGATTATATGCCGCCTCAGGGCCGCCCCTGGCATGGCGTGCAGTGGCTGGAGAATAAGGGAAATCTGAATTTTGAATTCCACAGGATTTGCGATTTTACCGGTGCAACAAATGTACGGCCTGCCGACCTCGATAACGATAAGGATATCGATCTTGTTGCAGTAAGTGCCTTCAATTTATGGGACAGACCTGAATCAAATAGTTTCATCTTTTTAGAGAATACAGGAAATACGCATTTTATCAAACGTGAAATCACTAAAAATCCTTCTCATCTGCTTACCTGTGAAGCCGGTGATTTTAACAACGACGGGCTGACAGATGTTATTACCGGTGGAATGCACACCTATCCCCCCTATGACCGTATGGGAAGAATAACGTTGTGGACTAATAACGGAAAGCTTTTAGAAAAGTAATAATCAGGATATCAATCAGGCATATGCTGAAATGTTCTGTATAAATTTTCAAGCTCTGCCTGGTATGATGCGGAGATATTTTCACGCCGGGCAATATTAATGGTCTGCTTAATAGTGGTAATGGCATTTTGTTTATCTCCAAGCTTCGCATATGAATAAGCAAGGCTTCTTCCGGCAGATACCAGTGTGTTGGGACGACTCGATATATGAATAAACGCCCTTTCTGAATATTCCAGTCCCTCTTCAATATCTCTGAGTGACGAATCCGGACAGGCTATCAGCAATGTGCCCAGCTTTTCCAGAAAGTAAGGATCATTCGGGTGATATTCCAATGCCTCCCTGTAATGTCCGATCAATTTGTCCCACATTTCCCGGTCGAATAATAAATTACCAAGATACTTTATGGTGGTTAAATCTTCCGGATCACCTCTGAATGAGGATTCATACATCGTTATTGCTTCCCGGAATTTTCCATTTTTTTCGGCAATTCCGGCAGACAATTTTTGCACTTTCGGATTTGACGGGGAGAGTTGTTTCAATCTTGTTAAATAGCCGGCAGCTTTCTCACTTTCTCTCATATTAAAAAACAAAACATTTGCTATATCAGCAAGAACCTCCGGATTGTCCCGGTTTTTTTCAAGTAATTCATTCAATATATCATGAGATTTCTGCTTATCACCCGCATACCAGTAAGATATGGCCAGGTTTTTTTGAACTTCGGTATCTTCCGGTTCTAAGTCTGACGCCCTGGTTAAGTACTTTATTGCTTGCGGGTATAATCCGTTCAGAAAAAACAACATCCCCATTTTGCTCATCTCTGTATAATTTTCCTGATAATGGTTTATGTGCTGATCGATGAATGCTGTGGCTTTCTTATCTGAACCGACCCACAGATGAATGTCTATTGCTTTGGATATCAGATATTTATTGTCCGGCATATATTTTAGTGCCTGATCAACCAGCCTCAGGGTCCATTCGGAATATATATTTCTTTGCGCTTCATCAATCTTTTTCAGCAGGAATAATTCAGACCTGGACAATAATGTCAGTCTGTCAATCAAAGTATCAACAGGAGGTGAAAGAATAAGCAGGTCATTCGCTCTTACAACATACTTCTTACTTAAAGACGTATCTTCCTTCATGCTGTATATATTACCGAGAAGCCTGTATGCAGGACCAAATGAACGGTTGGTTTCTATAATCTCTTTCAGTGTCTTTTCTGCCAGGTCGATACGCCCGGTTTCAAAATATATTCTGGATAGCTCGAACATAGCGTAGAGGTTGAGTGGGAAATGACCATGCCGGGTCGTTTTCTTTGTGGCAGAAATTTTATTTTTGGGGGTTGTAATTTTACCGAATGACTCTTCTGCCAGTTTACTTTTCCCCAGGTTTTTATATTCTGTACCCATATAATACCATCCAAGGTCGATATCCGGATTTTTCTCAACCACCCTGTTATAGTTTTCTATAACAGCCTCAGATTTACCCATTTCCATGTTCAGATATCCAAGGTAGTAATTCCAGATCCAGTCCGATTTGCTTCTTTTGATTGCCAGTTGATAACATTGTGCTGCCTGTTCATAATTGGCGCTGGAATGATATACCATTCCAAGCATACCCAGATTGTCAGCGGAAGGATTACGACGGGCTTCTTCAAGAGCATCCGATATTTGTTCTTTAACCGGTTGTGAAAGAGTAATAGAATTCGATATTTCAGGGATCCGGGAGCGAAACCGGCTGTTGATCATAAATTTCAACAGTAAGGCAATAATTATCAAACCAATGGCTGCTGCAGCAATATACAGAACAGTTTTTCTTTTTTTATCCATTGTATTTGAGAATTAATCTAAGAACATTTTCAACACCCCCTCTGTTTTCCTGTCACCGGACATCTTCCCCTGCCTGCAGGGGGAGACACAGAGGGGGTGGTAAAATAAGTCCTTAAGTTATACAATCCAAGAAGGATTCGCAAAGTTATCGCAAAGTAAAGTAGTTATGACACAGCCACGAAATAAATAAATTTATCAGAATTTTTATCATCATTTAATTGACTACCCAAAGATTTCCTGAAAAAATTCTACATTTATGCCTTTCTGTAAAATCATACATCGTTGACATTATGTAAAGGAGTTTATCCATGGTTCAAAGATTTATGAACTATCATGGGATTAAAATTGTTCTGACAGGTCTGTTCAGCTATATTTTCTTCTGTACTGATCCTGCTTCTGTTTTTTCTCAAAGTCTTGACTCAACCATTATGCTGAAGGAATTGAGGGTATATTCCTCCCGGTACGGGATTAAGGTTGAAAATTCCGGGAAAAACATCAGCATAATCGAAGCTGAGGAGATCGAAAGGCTTCCGGTCTCCTCGGTTGATGAGATGTTACGATACGTACCCGCGATCGAAGTACAATCCAGGGGAGCATTTGGCGTTCAGTCGGATATTTTGATCAGGGGCAGCACATTCAATCAGATACTGATAATGATAGACGGTATGAGATTAAATGATCCCCTGACGGGCCATTTCAACAGCAATATCCCGGTAAGTATAGCTGAAATTGAACGGGTGGAGATTATCAGGGGGCCTGCTGCTGCAATATACGGACCGGATGCCGTTGGCGGTGTTGTGAATATCATAACAAAAAGTTTTCACACGGGAGAAATGCCGGATCAGCTGACAGGAAGAATATCCGGCATGTATGGTGAAAATAATCTCTGGCAAACCAATTCCGGAATATTTTTTAAAAAAGGCAGGATCAAAGCAGGGGCCGGGCTTATGATCAATACTTCGGACGGGCATCCCCTGGCTTCCGATTCACTCAGGGGGTATTTCGACCTGAATACATGGTCATTATATCTTGGAGCTGATCCGACAGATAAACTACAGTTTGCCATGCGTACTGCCATTGATAACCGCAGTTTCAATGCTCAATATTTTTATACTATCAGCCCCTATGATCTGTCCAGGGAAAAAGTTAGAAAATGGTGGAATCAGGCACGGATCAGGTACAAACCAAAAGAGGGACAATTAACTGAATTTCAGTTTGGTTATCATGTAACAAGAGATTCCTTTTTATTTAATCCCGGCTTTCCCGCCAACAGTCACCGGACCGAATTCTATCATTTTCAGTGGAATCATCACGTTGATTTGAATACCGGGTTGAGAATTAACGGCGGGATACAGGCAGATCAGAGACTGATCAGGAGTACAGACAGGGGGAACCACCAGGATTGGCATACGGGCATATTCATTACCGGTTCCTATGCCAGGCCTGATAAATTATCGATCATGTCCGGTTTGAGAATTGATTATGACCGGTCATACCGGATTGAGATCCTTCCCCAGGTAAATATAGCTTACAACAGGCGAAAACTGACCATAAGGGGTTCAGCCGGAAGAACTATTCGTACAGCTGATTTTACCGAAAGATATATATCCAATTATCTGGAGGGACCGTTGTCGCCGGGACGAAATATCGGGAATCCGTTACTGGATGCCGAAAAAGCATGGAGTACAGAAGCGGGGGCAGATTACTACTGGTCTTCTTACCTCCAGGTTCATACTACTTTATTCGGAAGGTACTCGAAGGATCTGATAGATTTTGTTCTGACTAATGAAAGCCGGATCCCGAATTCCCATAACCTGATGCAGGGAGAGGATTATTTTTATTCCCGTAATATCGCACGGCTTCATACCTTTGGTTGGGAATCTGTTATTGAATCATCTGTTGAAACAGGAAGGGACATGAAAATTGACGGGGACATGGCATGTGTATTCCTATACTCCGGAAGTGATTCAGCCATGGTCTCGAAATACCTGGCTAACCATGCAAAATTACTGATGAACGGTAATATTGCTTTCAGCTGGCGAAGATACCGGATAAATTTAAATACATTATGGAAGTATCGTGACAGGGAAGAGGTGAAGGCTATCAATAGTATCCTTGAACCTTCCTACATGGTCTGGAATGGAAAACTTGATTTTCATTTCTGGAATGAATCCTTCATTTGCTCAATACAAATGTATAACCTGCTGAATAAGGAATATTATGACATTCCCGGCGCAAAAATGCCGGGAAGATGGATCATGGGAGGGATTACCTGGAAAATTGATCAGGTACTGAATGGATGATTCCACGTTTTTACTCCGGTTAACCGGCAGGTTGGTGACAAAATGGTTTGATCTTATTAGTCAGGACGATTTTGTTAGTCATTATTGGTAAAATTGGCGTTCAAAAAAATAAGACTGAATTTACTCCGAAAAACTGTAAAAACACATATCCGAAATGAAAGTTTTGTTTGTTAATCCGCCCAGGTTTGATAAATTACCGGTTATCAGGGAAGACAGATGTGAAATCATCAACAGGTACTTGGTCAATCCTCCATATTCGCTGATTCAGATAGCATCCGTTATGAAAGGAAAAGGGATCGAAGTAGATATGATCGATGCAAACTGCCGGAATCTTCCATATTCATCAATAACTGACAGGATACGAAGATTCAATCCGGCCATAGTAATATTCAGATTTACTCCTGCTACCATTGAATTTGATATGCGGACCGCCGCTCTGGCCAGGGAAATAAATCCACAGATCAAAACGGCAGGCTTATGCTGGAGCCTCAGATCAATCGCGGGTAAAATTCTCAGGCAATATTCCAATCTTGATGTATATATAACCGGTGGATACGGAACATATGAAAATATATGCTTATCACTGACCGATGCTGTCAGGCATCATAAACCCTTTGATCCGATTCCCGGGATATGCTTTTCAAAAAATGGCAGGATCATTTCAACTTCTCCCGCAAAACAGGATTTTAACGATGATCCTCCGGTACCTTCATACGATTTATTACCTCATTTAAACAATTACTATATCAGCCCGAAACATTCACGTCATTGTCCCTTTACAATTTTGTATACATCATCGGGCTGTCCTTACTCCTGTAGTTTCTGCACCACGGGAAAAACTGTTTACAGGCAAAGATCCGTTGACAATATTGTCCGTGAAATTCAATATCTGTGGGAAAAGTACAGGATCAGGTGTATCCTGTTCATGGATGAAATTTTTACCTATCATAAAAAACATACTATTGATTTATGCAATGCCATATCCGATTTAAATATGAAACTGACCTTGTACACGTCAACCAGGGTTGACAAGGTTGATCCTGAAATATTAAGC
>CAZGOR010000119.1:6772-10061 GCA_964527875.1 uncultured Bacteroides sp.
ATATCTTACGGTATCGAATCCGGCAACCAGGATATTCTTGATAATATCGGAAAAGGGATCACTGTGAATCAGGCAATGGAAGCCGTTAAAATGACAAGAAACGCGGGCATCGATATACATTTAAGTTTCATTATCGGGTTGCCGGGTGAAACACGGGATACTGTCTCCGATACTATTCGTTTCGTTAAAGAAGCAAAACCGGCCATGGCACAATTCAATACAGCCGTTCCTTTTCCGGGCACACCATTATATGATACTGCTGTGCAAAACGGGTGGATGAAAGAAATTGAAGATTATAATGACCTTTGTCACCAGAAGGCGCCGATGAGAAATGACAATATGACGAGAGAAGAAATATTAAAGGCACGTAAAACGGCATACAGAGCTTTGTATTTTAACCCGGCATGGGTCTTCTCGCAATTTAAAAATCTGAAGGAATTATCATTTGGTTTAAGTTATTATGCCAAGTGTTTAAAAATGTATATTTATCATAAAATGGAATATTCGCATTGATTTGTCCGGATTTTACAATTTTAAAAAGATGGATCATCATAATAATCCGTACCTGAATGATTAATAAATTTATTAAACCGCTAAGGAACACAAAGGAGTCTGAATATAAACCTTTGAGTTCCTTTGTGATAACCTTAGAGTATCATTGTGGTTAAATAATAAGAATGTAAATTGGGTAACATGGAAGTTTACAATACAAAAAATAATAAATTTTTGTTTTTTTAAATACCCAGATTATGAATACCAGGCTTATTATCATTTCAATTATTTTGGTTCATGTGGTAACCTCATGCAATCAAAGGGAAACAAAAAAATACATTCCGCCTGTCAATCCGGCATCAACAGAAAAGACCGTCAATCTTTTTAATTTCATACAGGATATACAGGGGAAATATACGCTTTCAGGGCAACATAACTTCGTTGGCAAGGGATCGGCCTATTCTGATCAACTGGAAGAAATGACAGGCAGAAAAGCTATCGTCTGGGGTTCGGACTTCAGTTTTTGTGTCGAAGGGGATGATGCGATGCGTTACCAGCATTGCGGGCCGGCCAATTTACCGGCTATATCTATGGATGCTTTTAAAGTTATTATGGATTCTGTCGTTATAACTGATTCCACAGCGCCACCACCGATGTTTTCTATGAAACCCCAATTCCTGGATATCACCCTTGAAGAGGTTCGTGACATGACCATAGAGGAAATTAAAGCCCGCCATGCCGAAGGACATATCATTACCTTAATGTGGCATGGGTGTTATCCTACAGAGGGCGATTGCTGTGAGGGCTCTTCCATTTGGACCATGGAAAACCGTCCTTCACCTGAAGAATGGGATAAACTGGTGACCGGGGGTACTGAACTGAATGACGCTTGGAAAAGGAGTGCCGATAAAATTGCAGGATACCTGAAACAACTACAGGATGCTGATATTCCGGTGCTGTGGAGGCCATATCACGAAATGAATGGTGTCTGGTTCTGGTGGTGCAACCATAAAGGAGAACAGGGCTTTAAACGCCTGTGGATCATGATGTATGATTATTTTACCAACCACCATAAGTTAAATAATCTCCTTTGGGTTTGGAATACAAATGCCCCCCGGGATATCCCCGGAGATGAAGCCTGGGCATATGAAGATTTCTTTCCCGGAAATGAATATGTTGATATTCTGGCCGCCGATGTTTATCGCAATGATTATAAACAATCGCATCATGATCAATTAGTTGCTTTGGCTAAAGGTAAACCAATTGCTCTTGGCGAAGTGGGCGAAATACCAACGCAGGAGATTTTACAGCAGCAACCTCAATGGAGCTGGTTCATGCCCTGGGGATGGATCCTGTTTATATCAAACAAGCCTGATTTTATCAAAGATGTGTATCATTCCGAACGTGTCCTCACACTTGATGAAGTTTCTGTGGATCAGAATGGGAAATATACAATTAATGAAATAACTGATTCATTTTAGGTAACTTTTCTTCCAGGATCAATTCTGTGCCTGATGGGGCCCGCCGGAAAAGCTTATATATTTGTGGATCAGTTCTCTTTCCACCGATATCAATATGCCCAGGTTCATGAAGAAAAGTCAATCCAAATCCCATTGTTCCTGAATCCAAGTGTTTATGCCTGTGGTCATTAGAAAATATTAATATTTCCTTATGACAATTCTGGGATTAATTAATCCCCAACCATTTTAAAATTCTATCATATATTTCATCAAGGTGTTCTATGTATTTATCTTTACCATCAATTATGGTTTTCTCCATCATGGCGTGATTGCAATTAACCATTACGTCATATGTTAAATTAGTTTTGCCCAGGCGCATAAATTCAAGCTTAATGTAATCAAGGCCTAAAATAGGTGATGTATAATCTTTTGTACCAACAACCATGTAAATTGGAATATCTAATTTTGTTAACGATTCTAAAGCAATAGTACTGCTAAAACTTGCCCACCTTTTCTAACTATTGCTTCTCCAGTATTTGGTAGATTCAGGATTTTTGTAGATATCATCAAATACAATAAATAAACTGTCAATATTTTTCTGTGCTTCTAAATGAGAAATTTCACCTCTTTCGGCTTTTAAACGGTTATTAATAATATCGTCATAAAAATGATTAAGGCCGGCTCCCCCAATAGAAACAACATGAGTTACTTTATTATTTACTCGTGCAATTTCCGGTACAACATTTCCACCTTCTGAATATCCCCAAACTGCAATTTTGCTTTTATCAACTTCTATGTTTTTGCATAAATAATCGATAACTTTTGAACTGGCCATGGTTCTCCATTCAAGGTCAAGCCTTCTGGTATATTCTTCGGTAGGCTGGTAATCTTCCAGAAGCTGCATGTAATTTCTGGATTTTGTTACGATATTACTGCTAAAAGGAATACCGGGCTTTGAAATAATAACATAATGATACTTGTCTTTGCTTTGCTCTAATAAATATTTATTGATAAGACAAATTTCCAACGTATCGTCAGGATGTTGAAAATTTATTATAAAAGGAAATCCGCCGGATCCCTGCACATCCAATATTACAGGAAGCTTTTTATGAAGGTTCTCTTTATTAACATAAAAGTCTATTGTGCCTAGTTTTTTGTCCTCAATTGTGAATTGTTTGAGCCCCATATTATCAGGAGTTGAGTTTTGGGATAGTAAAGCGTTACTTGTTAGAATTAAAATAGATGACATAATCAGCATTTTGATAAGATCGTTTTTTGTTCTCATGATTGTTTATTTATCAGTTAGATATTAATGGCAATACGGATTTTATTATGAG
>CAZGOR010000120.1:0-9989 GCA_964527875.1 uncultured Bacteroides sp.
TGGAAAAGGTTTATGATTCCGGCCGGCCAGACCTGGTGATCGTTTTTGGTGATACCAATTCGACCCTTGCAGGGGTACTGGCTGCCGTGAAATTGCTGATCCCGGTTGTACATGTTGAAGCAGGACTGAGAAGTTATAACAGGGAAATGCCCGAAGAGATCAACAGGATTGTTGCTGACAATGTTTCCGATCACCTGTTTGTGCCGACAGTGCACGCTTTAAAAAATCTTAAAAAAGAAGGAATGGCGGATAAAACTTACCTGACCGGTGATATTATGGTTGATACCCTGAAACAAAATCTCCCGGTTGCACTTGAAAAATCAACGATTCTGTCGGACCTTAAACTAAATCAGGATGATTATTACCTCCTTACCTTGCACAGGCCCTGTAATGTTGATCAGCCTGAAGTCTTATCACATATCATTCAAAACCTTTCAGACTCTGCTGAGAAGATCGTGTTCCCTGTTCATCCCCGGACACAGAAAGTTTTGAAATCTCTGAAGATGAAGGCAAAGAATTTAATAGTCACCGATCCGGTTGGCTATTTCGATTTTATTACACTGGAATATCATTCGAAAAAAATTATCACCGACTCGGGCGGGATCCAGAAAGAAGCATATATTCTGAAGAAACCTTGTATCACACTCAGAACTGAGACCGAATGGACTGAAACTGTGGAAGATGGATGGAATTTGTTGATCAACCCGGCAGAAAAAGCATACTGGACTGAAATCAAATCATTTTCCCCATCCGGTGAACAGCGGAATGTTTTTGGTATGAATGTGACAGAAAATATGGTCGGGATAATAAATTCACTATAAGTTATGGGGTGTGTCACAAATATATTTAACTGCAGAGATCGCAAAGTTGCCGCAAACCTGCCTGCCGGCCTTGCTTCGCCGAAGCTTCGCGAAGGCGCAGCAGGCAGGGAACGCAAAGGTCAATTGGCTGAATATCAATTTTTTGCGATCTTTGCGCTTCCTTTGCGCACTTTGCGGTTAAGTATTTTAATAAGTTGTGACACAGCCTCTTATTCTCATACTATGGTGCCTGTAGCGCCCGGCTTTCTAACCGGGACATTCAATAAAAGAGTCTTAAATACAATATGAATCACGGGGAAGCTATAATATTATTCGATGGATTATGCAATTTTTGTTCAGGTTCTGCATTATTCATCATCAGGCGTGATCCGAAAGAGTACTTCAGGTTTGCAGCACTTCAGGCAGATCCGGGAAGATCAATACTGCAAGAATATGATATCGATCCTGAAAGATTTGATTCGCTCATCCTTATTGAAAAGGGAAAGGTTTATCATCGCTCAGGTGCGGCTCTCAGGATAGCACGGAGACTCAGGGGCGGCTGGCCTGTTTTTTATGCATTCATCATCATTCCTTCTTTTATCCGGAATTTTTTTTACGACCTGGTGGCATGGAACAGGTACAGGTGGTTTGGGAAACGGCAATCCTGCTTTATACCGGATCAGGATATCAGGAGTAGGTTTATTTTATAAATCTGTTTCTTGCAGATTAATTTTCTTTGTGTTCTCTTATTAAACTATAGAATTTAAGAACTTATTTCACCACCCCTACTGAGCTACTCTTTATACATAAGTTTGATGATATTTATTATATTAAATTCTGTTCTGGTTATGATGATAGTCAGTTTGTTTAGGGTTCGGATTTCTTACATCCCTGAAAGGGCATGATATTTAAGCACAGGGCAGCGCCCTGTGAAACAGGATCGGCATTGATTTCAGAGCCCTGAAAGGGCGATATAAATATGCATTCCAATGATCATATTGCGCCCTTTCAGGGCTTAAATATTACCGCAATCTTGTAACCAGGGCGTTGCCCTGGGCTGATATATTTTCCCCTTTCAGGAGAAATCCGTTTTATTGATATACCCTCTGAATCGCCCATTATTATTGACAAAGATACAGATATGTATATAGCGTAGCTACTACTGAGAGGGGGTGGTGGACATATTACTGGATGAATGTTAATAATATTCAACATCATTCATATATTCATATGTTCATTTTTGAAATTAGGCATTTACTTTTTGTCAGAATCAGGAGAACGGTTTGAAATTACTTTCTAATTTTACATAATGCTTTAATCACTTAATATTTAATCAAATGCATAAATTACTAGCAACAGTATTTTTAAGCTTATTGATTGTTACAGCGAAAGCCCAGGAAAATCCGGATACCTCGTACTGGAAATTCGGTGGACTGGGAAGTATTTCGGTCAGCCAGGTATCACTCACAAACTGGGCTGCAGGGGGTGAGAGTTCATTCTCCGGGGGTGCGCTGGTGAATACTTCCCTGAACTATAACAGGGGAAACACTTCATGGGAAAATTTGTTAGCTGTGGCTTACGGATTAATGAAACAGGGGGAAGCCAATGTGAAAAAAACGGATGATAAGATTGATTTTGCCAGTAAATACGGGCGGAAAGCAACTAAAAAATTGTTTTATTCCGTGATGTTCAGGTTTAATACCCAGTTTACAAAGGGATATGACTATCCCAACGATTCTGTGGCGATCTCAAATTTTATGGCACCGGCATCCATAAACCTTTCTATAGGTATAGATTATAAACCCTCTGAAAATTTAAGCATTTATCTCGGACCTCTGTCAGGTAAGGTGACCATAGTCAGGGATGACAGCCTTTCTGCGCAGGGTGCGTTCGGGGTGGAACCGGGGAAGGAGGTCAGGTATGAGTTTGGTGGAACATTCAAGTCGGTGTATACAAAAGAAATCCTGAAGAATGTAACCTTGTCAACAAAGCTCGAGTTGTTTTCCAATTACATAAAAAATCCTGAAAAGATCGATGTCAGCTGGGAAGTTCTCATCAATATGAAGATCAATGAATATATATCAGCCAACCTGAATACTCATCTTGTATGGGATGATGATATTAAGTTTGCACAATATGACAGCGAGGGTAATTATACGGGAAGTGAATCGAAAGTGCAGTTCAAGGAAGTATTTGGGATAGGGTTATCATATAAATTCTGATTTTACGGCAGTTTTCTTTCTCCTGCTTCAATTTCCCTGAATCGTTTTGAAAGGACGGCCATCAGGTTGCTGATGGTGATCATGGCTTCCTTTGTTTCAGCAGAGATCTCCTTTTTCTGAAGGCGCATCAAAAGGTAACCATAAAGACCGGTAAGACATGCTTCGGTTTCCGAAATATTGTTTTTACCGGTTTTTTTCATCAGCGCTTCAATATTCGGTTTTGCCTGGAAATACAGTAAATGGTACTCCGCATCGGCGGGATCTTCTATGAATCTTATATGCAGCTTGTTTACATCATTCATCAGGTTATTCACAAAAGAAAGATGGCCCTTCCGCTCAATTCCTTCCTGTTGCATGAGCTGGATCAGGTTCATATACCAGTCCCTGATCTCATATTTTACTTCCTCGGGCTGACCGAACTCCCAGATGATGGTATCTTCAATCTTCTTGATGTCAAAGCCTGATGCACGGATCAGATCCTCCAGCTGCCACATATAAAGTATGAATTCAGCAATATTGGTTCTCCTCTTTTCCTGGGCAATGATCATGATAAAACTGTTCTGGTGTTATGACCGGCTGGTGAATTTATCGATTATTCTCCTTTCTTTTTTTGTGGGTCTGCCTGTTCCTTTATCCCTCTTGATGAAGAAGGTATCTTTATGGGTCAGTCTATCCAGTTCTTCCTGCGGGGTCAGATTTTCAACATAGTCCTGTACTCTTCTTGCCGACAATCGTTTACACAGTAATCCTTTGACACGGTAAGTATAAACAACTGGCGGGCGTTTTACCTCTACAATATCATTTACTTTGATGATCCGTGATGGTTTGACCGGGACTTGCCTGATCATGATCCTTCCTTTCCGGCAGGCTGCAGTGGCCATGCTTCTTGTTTTAAAAATTCTTACTGCCCACAGCCATTTATCTATTCTGAGTTCTTTTTCAATGAGCATATATATCTGTTTTCACAGGTGATATTCATTCTTTTACCTCAAGCATAAAGCCTGTACGGTGAATATTTGTGATATTAACATCAGGGTCGTCTTCCAGGAATTTTCTCAGCTTGGTGATGTATACATCCATGCTTCTGCCCATGAAATAATCATCTTCACCCCATATCATCTTCAGTGCAATTTCCCGGCGAAGGATCTTATTTTTATTGATGCATAACAGTCTGAGAACCTCTGCTTCTTTCTTTGTCAGCCTCCTTTCCTGTCCAAAACCTGAAAGTACCTGGTTGCTGTAGTTGAATGTATACTTCCCGATCCTGTAGACAGCGTTCTGGTCACTTGTGATCAGTGCCTGTCTTGTCCGCCTTAATACAGCTTCTATCCGCAGGCTCAGCTCTTCCGTGCTGAAAGGTTTTGTGATATAATCATCTGCCCCTATTTTAAACCCCCTGATCTTATCCTCTTTCATTGTTTTGGCAGTGAGAAAGATGATCGGGACGTTCTTATCAATTTTCCGGATATCCTCGGCAAGCGTGAAGCCGTCTTTATATGGCATCATCACATCAATGATACAAAGGTCAAATTTACCGTTCCTGAAGACCTCAAAACCTTTGAGACCGTCTTCGGCATGTTCAACCTTGAATCCTGAAATCCCGAGAAAATCGGTCAGGACATACCCGAGGTTCTGGTCATCCTCGACAAGTAATATGGTGCCTTTTTGTTTGCGGATCATCGTCGTGTTTAATTATATCGTTGATAATTAGAATTTAGCTGTGTTGTTTGTTTTTAACATTGCAAATGTTTTTAGAATCAAGTCATCCCGAATCCGCCTATGCGGATGAGGGATCTCCCCGGATCATGCAAGTTGTTCCTGTTAGAATGTGTCCGGTTTAAACCGGACTTTTCTATCACCTTCCTTGGTGGAAACAGCTGCCGGTTGGAAACCGGCAGAACTTTCACACTTTCACACCTTCATACTTCTGTCCCCAAGTCTCCAACACATCAATTTACTCCATGCACCATGCTCCATGCAATAACAGATCTTTCTGTTTAACCAATTACAGTGGGTCACTACATTATCCGTAAAAATAAAGAAATTATATCGGGGAATCAAGTGGCAGATAAACGTCGAACCTGGATCCTTTGTTCGGTTCGCTTCTTACGTGGATATAGCCGCCATGGGCTTCAATGATGTTTTTTACATAGTATAATCCGAGTCCGAAGCCCTTAATGGTATGTATATTACCGGTTGGAACCCTGTAGAATTTATCGAAGATGTGTTTCAGTACATCATGGCTCATCCCAACACCATGGTCTTCAATTGAAAATATCAATCCCTCATTTTGATTCCGGGAATAAACATTTAAAATTACTTTTTCATTGGAATATTTGATCGCATTATCAACCAGGTTCACGACAACATTGGTTATATGCATCTGGTCGGCTAAAACAATGTGCTTTTCGGCATCGAGATGATAATTGATATCAGTACGGTCTTCACATCTTTCAAAACACAGGTTCTGGACCGTTTCCCTGAGTACTTTTTGAATATCAAATTCTGTTTTTTTGAGCTCATAATCTCCTTTTTCGAGTGATGCAACCTGCAGTACCCTGTCGACCTGTGATCTCATACGCTGGTTCTCATCGTAGATGATCCGGGAATATTTCTGCAACCGTTCCGCGGAGGATTTAGTATCTGCATTCAGGAGGACTTCAGCAGCCAGGGAAATGGTTGAAATAGGGGTTTTGAACTCATGGGTCATGTTATTGATGAAATCATTCTTGATGTCCGAGAGCTTTTTTTGCCTGATGATGGTTGTGATGGTATAGGTGAACAGAATGATCACAATCAATATGAACATTCCTGAGAGTGCCAGCCAGATCGACATTTCCACAATGGCTTCTTTATGTTGGGAAGGAAAAAATAATGCCAGGTGAAAATATTCTTCCTGCCACAGGCATGACAGGCAGGCTTTGTGGATCTTTTTTTTCGTCAGCTTCTTAAATTCCGGGGTTGTGGAGTACATAATGGAGTTGTCCAGTGTTTTGACAATGGCAAACTCATAATCCCTGTCAAGGTTATGATAATCAATATATTTTTCAAGGAGCTCTGCTATCAGGGTGGTGTCAATGACCTTGAAGAATGTCAGCTTTTGTTTTGAATGAACGGTATCATCCTTATTTGTATTTGAGATCAATGTTGCCTCATTTTTACGGACCATTTCCTCGATGACTTCATCCATGGCGATATTCACACGGTGGTCATATTGCTGTTCAGCCAGCTGGACTGCCTTCATGACCCAAAAGAGCTGGGTAAGGATGAGTCCGGCCAGGGAGAGGGAGGCGAAAATGATGAGCAGTTTAATGGGGTATCTTTGCATTAATATTCAATTAGCAATATGGGTAATCTAATGATTCACCCAAAAGTTTTCGCAGATTATCGCAGATTCAGTCGCAGAATTACGCAGAATAATTAAAAATCTGCGAAAATCAGCGAATCATTTGCGTAAATCTGCGAGAAATCTTAATAAGTGATTTTTTAATGAACCATCGAATCTGAATTCTCAACACAAAGATAATTTATTAAATATCGGATATAATGAATTTAACAATTGTTTAACAGGATAGAGAAGATTAATTGACTCACCCTCTTGCCCCCTCTCTGCTCATGTTCAGAGAGGGGGAATAAGTGGGTGAGTTTTGAGAAGGATAAAATGTAAAATTATAAGTTTCATTATCACTCTTTTTAAAAAATTTATAATTCATTATCCGACATTTTATTTTGTAATAAACAATAATTTATCCTGTATCTTTTCCAAAAACGGTATCGCTTGATTATTTTTACTATCTTTTAATTTTATAATACATTTAATTAAACTGAAATGTCAAAAACTGCATTAATAACAGGTGTAACGGGGCAGGACGGAGCTTATTTGTCGGAATTTTTACTTAAGAAAGGATATATCGTTCATGGAATAAAGAGAAGGTCATCCTCTTTTAATACAGACAGGATTGACCATCTGTACCAGGATCCGCATGTCGAAAACCAGATGTTTATCCTTCACTATGGTGATTTGACCGACTCAACAAATCTGATAAGGATTATTCAGGAGATTCAGCCGGATGAGATATATAACCTGGCAGCACAGAGTCATGTGCAGGTAAGTTTTGAAACTCCTGAATATACTGCAAATGCTGATGGATTGGGAACCCTTCGTATTCTTGAGGCGATCCGTTTGCTAAATCTGACCGGTAAGACAAAATTTTACCAGGCATCAACCAGTGAATTATATGGCCTGGCACAGGAGGTTCCTCAAAATGAAAAAACTCCTTTCTACCCCAGGAGTCCCTATGCGGCAGCTAAGCTTTATGGCTATTGGATTACAGTGAATTACAGGGAAGCCTATAATGTATTTGCCTGTAATGGTATTCTCTTTAATCATGAGTCACCTATTCGTGGTGAGACATTTGTCACGAGGAAAATTACACGGGCAGTTGCAAGAATCGCAATGGGTATCCAGGATAAAGTTTATCTTGGAAATTTATCAGCTCAGCGGGATTGGGGGCATGCGAAGGATTATATAAAGGCAATGAATCTCATATTGCAACAGGATGAACCGGATGATTATGTTATAGCTACCGGTATTACAACAACTATCAGGGATATGCTTGCCCTTGCTTTTCAACAGGTAGGTATTGACATTGAATTCAAGGGGGAGGGTAATAATGAATGTGGTGTGGTATCTGCCTGTCAGAATAATGATTATCAGTTGCCATTAGGCAAAGAAATTATTGCCGTTGATAAAAGATACTTCAGGCCAACTGAGGTTGACCTATTGATCGGTGATGCAACAAAGGCAAAAGAAAAGCTGGGCTGGGAACCTGAATATGATCTTCAAACGCTGGTTAAGGAAATGGTGCAGAGTGATTTGAAGGAAGTCATGAGCGAGAAGCATTTGCAGAATGGGGGATTTGCGATAAAGAATCGGTTTGAATAAGTTGTCAGTTGTCAGTTGTCAGTTGTCAGTTGTCAGTTGTCAGTTGTCAGTTGTCAGTAAAAATTAGAACAAATAAGTTAAGCAAATTTTAACTATAAAAAATAAAAAGTTTTCAAATGGAAAAAACATCAGGAATTTATCTGGCGGGGCATACGGGGCTGGTAGGGAGTGCGTTTTACAGGAAATTAAAGGAGAAAGGTTATCAGAATGTTATTGTCAGGCCTTATCCGGGGATTGATCTGATGGATCAGCAGCAGGTTGAGGTTTTGTTCAGGGAAGAAAAACCTGATTATGTGATACTTGCTGCTGCCAGGGTAGGGGGTATACATGCAAATAATACCCTGAGGGCGCAATTTATTTATGAAAATCTGGCCATTCAGAATAATATCATTTATAACTCTTACAAATACAATATTAAGAAACTTCTTTTCCTGGGGAGTTCATGTATCTATCCTAAAAACTGCCCGCAGCCCATAAAGGAGGAGTATTTACTGACAGATCAGCTTGAATATACCAATGAGCCTTATGCCATTGCCAAGATTGCCGGTATAAAAATGTGTGAAAGCTTTAATCTGCAATATGGCACAAATTTCATTTCTATTATGCCAACGAACCTTTTCGGGATCAATGATAACTATAATCTTGAAACATCTCATGTCTTGCCGGCCCTGTTGAGGAAAATCCATCTCGGTAAATTATTGGAAAGTGATGATTGGAATTCGATCATTACGGATATAACTCACAGGCCAGTCAAGGGAGTTACCGATATAAATGAAAAATCTCAAATTCTGAATGCTTTATCAAAATATGGAATCACACGTTCAGAAAACGGAGAAGTTACTGTAAGTCTGTGGGGTACAGGTAATCCCAGGCGTGATTTCCTGCTTTCTGACCGGCTTGTTGAAGCAGCTATTTACATCATGGAAAATATTGATTTCCGGGATCTGATTACCAATTATGAGGAAGTAAAAAATACACATGTCAATATCGGCAGCGGCAGGGATTTTTCAATCAGAGAACTGGCAGAAATGATAAGGGAGGTTGTGGGATTCAAAGGAAACATAAGCTGGGATCATTCAAAACCGGATGGTACATATCAGAAGTTGCTGGATAATAGCAAGTTAAAACAATTGGGATGGGAATATGAATCCGGTTTAAAACAGGATCTGGATTTTGTGTATAATGAATACAGGAAAAAGCAATAAAACAAATTCGTAGCGATTATTGACATAATGAGGCTGTCTAAAAAGTCTATTAAAACATTTAACCACAGAGGAAACAGAGATTAAACAGAGTTCACAGAGGTTTGATATTAAGAAAGTTAATTCTCTGCGGACTCTGTGAAAACTCTGTGGACTCTGTGGTTTATACTACTTTTTAGACAGCCTCGTCAATGATAATTAATAACTTATGAGGCTTTCGCCCCAAGAATATTACTTTTCGGAGTGGACTCAATAGTTTAATATTAGAATGAAAAAAATTATTAAAAAAATGATTTTTGACGAATGGAAAGCATATAGAAAATGTGTTAGATATCGATATCATATCTTCTGAAAACAAATTAATTAATAATCAATTATATAAGTTATTTTATTCAGACAAACAAAAATTATCTGAAAATACCATGAATACTATATTTCAGGCAATTTTTTTGACGAAAATATTGACATCTTACAGAATAAATATTACATTTGAAATGCTTTTGATAAAACACATTGACTTTAATAAAATAATTATTATATTTGAATAACTTTTAAGTAAAATCCGAATCATTATTTTTCGGTATATAAATTATGGAAACAAAAAATCGGATCCGGAGAATTTTAATTATATCATTTGCACTATTATTGTTTTCGTCCAACATATTTGCTCATGTTGGTCGTTGGCGCTATAGGAGATTCAGAAAATGGCGCCCCCATCACCGCTGCAGGGAATGCAAACCTGTTAATGCACCTATTGACGGTGGGTTGGTTACTGCACTTGCGGTGGCCGGTGTTACTTATTTTATTATTAGAAAAAAGA
>CAZGOR010000121.1:0-8357 GCA_964527875.1 uncultured Bacteroides sp.
AATTAATTCAATCAGGTAAGGCCAGATTACCTCACGGATCTGCTGTATTGATTATCGGACCGGATTGTGCGTATCATTTATATTCAAAATCTTATAATAATGAAAAGACGTTTTAAAAAGAATTTCAACATTATCATTGATGCATTTGCTTATGCTGAATTTGTTTTTATGGCTTCAACGGGTCTATTGATGCATTATACATTACCGGCTGGCAGCGGACATCACACAACAGTCTGGGGGCTCGACCGGCATGAATGGGGTGCACTGCACTTCTGGATATCCGTAGCATTCCTGGCCACCCTTGCCCTGCACCTTATTTTACATTGGAAATGGATCGTTGCCGTTATAAAAGGCAGGAAAACGGAATCATCAGGATTACGGTTTGGACTGGGGCTCTTTGGCCTGATAGCCCTGCTGATCCTTGCATTAACGCCACTGATAAGCCCGGTGGAAAGCATTTATCACCCCGGCCAGCAAAGAAGATTACAACAAAGTGAAACTATTCCTTCCGAAACAACTGATGAAACCATGACCAGTGAGGAAGAAGAATCCGTCTCGCAGCAGCCGATAAGTACTGAACGGTATGGTTCTAAACAAACTGGAAGAACAGAACGGTCTGGTTCACAACAACCTGGAACTGGAAGGAGAGAACAGGCTGATTCACAACAATTTACAAGAGAAGAACAATCTGGGTCACAACAGCAATCAGAGACAGAACAATTAACAGATGAGCATGGGACAGGTTATGAATATTCTTTTGATGAGATCGCTGTCCGGGGCTATATGACACTGAATGAAATTTCAGTAGAATATGAAGTGCCTGTAAGCCACATCCTTGATGAACTGGGATTACCCGGAAATACCGATAGGAATGAAACATTCGGACGACTCCGGAAAATCTATGATTTTGAAATGCATGATGTGAGAAGAATCATTTTGGATTACAAGGAGAACAAATAAGTCAACCCCTGACTGCCAAGTCAGAGGCAGAAAAGAGTCGAATTACCTAAGTACCCCGGAATCGAAACTGACTTACCTAAAAAAACGTAAAAAATATTTGATAATATGTAAAAAATACTTTACTTTTGTAAAGTAAACTTTACATTTTTAGTAAAATGAATGCTGAACCGGAATTATTTATCCTGATAGTATTTTTTAAAAGTGATACCATCTGGAATTTATTGGGAAATATATATATAATGATTCTGACAAAGAAAAAAATAATTCACGTATGACAGTAAAGAAAACACTATTTGTTATTATTCGTTGGATAGGACGGGTATTTCTGGTCTTGTTCCTGCTCTTTTTTGGTCTGGTTATTTACAATCTAATCCGTGAGGTTGTTGATCGTCATAAATATTTGGCTGAATATTTACCACCCGGACAAATGGTTGAAATAGGTACTCATTCATTGCATCTGAATTGTATGGGGAGTGGAAGTCCGACTGTAATTTTCGAGTCTGATCTGGATGCAATAGGTTCGTTGAGTTGGTTTCTTGTCCAGCAAGAGGTGGCTAAATTTACATGTACATGTACTTATGACAGGGCCGGGATCATATGGAGTGAACCAGGCCCGCGTCCCAGAGATGGTGAACAAATCGCTGATGAGCTTGGTAAACTTCTCGAGGCTGCTGGGGAGAAAGGGCCATACATTTTAGTAGGACACGCAATGGGTGGAGCGTATATTAGGATATTCGCAGAACAAAATCGTAATTCAGTTTGTGGAATGGTTCTGGTTGATGCAGTACATCCGGAACAATCAGCAAGGTTGGGAATCCAGAGAAAAATACCATCCAGACGGATGAGACCAATGGTTAATTTTTTATCATCCATTGGTCAACCTGGTCGCTATAAAAGACCAAAACCCCGGACGATGCCGGAAGAAGTTTATGAAGTTCAGCAAGCTTTCATGCCATTCTCAAGCATTACCTTTTACGATGAAACTATTGAAGGGGAAGCGACATTAGAGCAAGCTGGTCAGGTCCAAAATCTTGGTAGCATTCCTTTAATTGTACTTTCATCAGCCCGGCCTTCATTTAATATTGAAGGGCAGGATCCTCAGGAAGTCTGGCTTGAATTGCAGGAAGAGTTAACTTTGCTGAGCGATAACAGCGAAATCAGGAAGTTCAGTGAATCCGGTCATTATATCCAATTTGATCAGCCGGAAGCAGTAATCGAGGCAATTCGCGATATCACTCAACGCTGTCCAAAGAAAATTGGATCACCTTGAAAGATAATTTGAAATAAGTATGATTAATAAATTCTCTTAATCCCAGGAAGTTATTCAGTTATAATGTAAAAATGAAACTTCTTACAAATTGCAGATACATCAATTTTTCAGTCCCGGACATTCGGGATAATAAGCACGTTTGCTTTCAGGTGTTTTTGAATTCGTCTAATAAAACTAACGTGTTGTGTGATTGAATCGACGATATTGATAATTAGGAATTTGTAGAGCTCCCGAGTACCCGGGACGGCTCTACAAAAAGATCTATCATTCAATCATTTAGTTATTTCAATCGCACAACGCGTTAAAACTAAATATTTTGTATGATGAAATTAGGAAATCATATTCGCAGGTATCGTTTCGAAAATGGTGATATATCGCAGGAAACACTGGCTAACGAGGTAGGGGTAACCAGGCAGACCATACATTCCATAGAAAAAAATAAATTCATTCCTTCCGCACTTCTGGCATTCAAAATCGCCAGGTTTTTTAAATGTAAGGTTGAGGATATTTTTTACATTTCAAACGATGATATAGTTTAACCTATAAATTTATTAAAAATGGAAAAAAGATTGAAGATCAGCAGTATAATTAGTTTAATACTGACAATTATATCAGCAGGATGGTTAATATTCAATTTTATGATGTATGAATTACTGAGGCCCAGAATTATCAATCTGGAACCTCTCGGTAATCTTGAACCTCTCGTAAATTTTATATGGATTGGTTACTGGTTGTTTATATTGTATCATATTTCTGCCTTTCTGACATATATTTTCCATATCCAGATATTCAGAAAAATCAATGCTTTCAATATTATTCTTTTGATTTCAGGATTATTTTCTTTTCTGGCAATAATTGGAAACTGGGCTATATTGGGAGATATTGGTAAAGAATATGAGGCAGGTTTGGATACCAGCGGTGAATGGGTATTCTTGTATATTTTCCTGATTTTCAATGCTGTTTTCTATATTCTGATGTTTATTTTCCTGTTTTCGAATTTCCGGATGCTGAAATTGAAGAAGGACTTGAAACCAGTATTGAAAGATGAGATGGTATTTACCGTCGCTCAGTTTGTTGGCATTGTGTGTGGATTGCTTGGGTTATTATGGATTTTCATCAACGTGATTTTTAATTCAGAAAATATTATGCATATTAAATTCTTCGGGATGATCACGTGTGTCCTGCTTTTATTGCCCTATGGATTAATTGTAAGCTACTGGCTTCTTATTAAATTCAGAGAAAAAATAGGGGACTGGTATGATGAGAAGCAATGGAAAGATGTGGCAAGGGCAGGATTCACAACTCTGTTAATTTCGGTTCTGGTAATGTTGGTTCTCTTTTTCGCAACATTCAATAGTTTACCCGGAGGAATATTCGGGATACTCTGGTTTCCTTTTTATTTATTTATGGTATTGTTAATTTTTTCTGCCAGTACTTTATACTTCTATAACAGGTCGTGAGGTAAGGTTTGAATATTTTCTTTCGGATTATATGTTAAAGAACATATAATTAAATGAATGATATTCCGGGTTATTAGGATGAAAGAAGTGGGGTGGTTGTATAATGATCCAGTCATTTAAAGTGACTGGATCACTTAGCGAAGCTGTATCCGGTTGTGAAGTTTTGTAGTAATGATCCAGTCACTTTAAATGACTGGATCATTTGGCGAAGCCATATTTTTTTCAGATTATTTTTCTTTATGTATCAGGAGTTATGATGTATAAGGAGTTATGTAAATCGCGGCTCTATTCAGGAGTGTGAAAATTCTTTATCCCGATCTTCAGAAATATCGGAAAAGCCTTCATTACAGTTCGGTCTGTTTGTTGATAGCCGATTTAATGAGTCTTTTCAGGTAATCAGGATCAATTTGTTCCCTGTAGTGGTATTTAATCGTACGTAGATGAGATCCGGAACCCTTGAGGATTTTCCGTGGATCTTTCAGAAGTGCTCCTTTATGAAAGCTAAGGCTTATACCTTTCTTAGATTCTGATACAGCTACAATCCAGTGATGCCAGTTCTGGTTTAATGTAAAGGTGACCTGGTTCCATTTGACCTCACAGTCAAATTCCGGATTTGACTCCATAATATAACTAATGAGTGTTGTTGCCAGTTCTCTGTTTTCCGGTTTCAGGTTATCCAGACAACGATTTACATTTGATGATAATTTGTTTTTCATTGCATGATCAGCATACGATCTGGAAATGATTTTATATGGACATAAAACAGATCATCCCAGAAAATTATTTATACAAGTTACAAAATTCTTTTAATCTTATTCGCAAAGAATCCAGAACATTTTCATAATAAGGATCATTTTTCAGGTTTTTTGTTTCACAGGGATCATTTTTCAGATCGTACAGCTCTTCAAAAATTGGACTGGAGTCAATATAACGCAGATATTTGTAATCAAAGCTGACAACACCTTCTGACCGGGGTATGTATACAATTTCCTGAGGCACATCATACAGGTGTTCATAAAGAAAATCAGTTCTCCAGTCTACTTCCCCGTTATTGATTAATTCTGAGAGGTTTCTTCCCTGCATCCCGGCGGGGATATTTGCATTACAAAGCGCAAGAATAGTGGGAGCTATATCGATATTCAATACAATCTCTGCTTTCCTTGGACCTTTACATTCCTGTTTTAAATCCGGATTATATATGATCAACGGGACACGGATGGATTCTTCGTGCCCATACCATTTGCCTGCCAGGCCGTGTTCCCCGAGATAAAATCCATTATCACCGGAATAAATAATGATTGTATTTTCTGCAAATCCAAGTTTGTTTAATTCCTCCATCATTTCTCCTACAACCACGTCTACTCCGGTAATGAGTCTGAAATAACCTTTGACAGATTCCTGGTATTTTTCAGGGGTGGAAAAACGAAGTTCCCATCTTTTACGGCCTTCATTGTTCCTGGTAAAAAATTCCGGGAAGGAATAGAAAAAGCTGTCGTGTGCAGTTACAGGAATTTGTATCTCATCCTCAATATAAAGGTCACTGTATCTCTGGTCATAAATAAATTGACGCGGATCACCATCCTGTACATGAGGAGCCTTGAAGCTTACTGACAAACAGAAAGGCTGATCATCCGGGCAGGTATTCAGAAACTCTGATATTTGTTCCGAAACGATCCGGGTATAATGCCTGATATTACCGTTTTTGTCTTTATGCTCATAGACTGGTTGTCCCGGGACGCCTCTCCAGAAGTCAAAAATCGTGTCAGGCAAATGATCACCTACCCCGAATTTGCCAATAAAGCCGGTATGGTAACCGTTACTGCGCAGGATCACCGGATAAGTATTCATCAATGCTTCCTTACTGAAATTTGTGACAAAATCGTTAATCCCGTGCCGCCTGGCATATTGTCCGCTGAAAATACTGGCCCGGCTGGTACAACAGATAGATGTCGTGACAAAGGCATTTTCAAACAAGATTCCTTGACGGGCAAGTTTGTCAATGTTTGGTGTCTTTAAAACCTGATTACCCATACATCCCAGAGCATCCCAACGTTGATCATCAGTAAGCAGAAAGATGATGTTGGGATGTGATACGTCTGTATTTCTTTTACAGGATATGAAAGAAAAAAGACAAAGGATTATTAAAAATATCGTTATTAATTTCAAGATGTGAGGATTGTTGAGCATGATTGTTAATTTCTTTTTCATTGCTTCTATTGTTTCTATTGTTTAAGGTTGTCATTAGGGTCTCGTTTGCTTGCTTCGCGAGCGTTATTTAGTTGTTAATTCAATAGTGTTTCAGTTGTGATTCAATTGTATTAATAGAAATATATCATTAAAAACGATGTCATCCCGAAGGAGCGAAGTCTGCCTGCTGGCAGGCAGGCGACTGAGGGACCTCCCCGGATCTGTTAAAGTCATCTTTTATAAATCGTTACAGGTCCTTATCTGGTGGACTGAAGTATTTTCTATGATCCAAATCCCGGATTGTTGCTGGGGCCAGCGAGATCTTTCTCCGCTTTCCGGTGAATCGGGATGACTTGTTTACTTCTTTAACTTTACAAAATCGTAAACCGAAAATATTACAACCATTAATCTATACCCACACTAATCGGTAACCATACTTTCTCAGCCTCATCCTTCGCCATATTCAATCAAGACTCAGTAATTCTATGACCATTGCGGCTCCCGACACACTGCGCTATCAGGATTAGTTCGACTTTTTGTTTATTCAATTCGCTACGCTCCTGAAAAAACAGTCTCACTTAACCTCGCAATTCTGTGACCATTGTGACAATTGCAACAACCCACATCTTCACCCATTTTCCTTAACCCTTTTCTTCCACTTTTTCAGCCTCAGCCTTAGCCTACTACTATTACCCAATTTCAAAAAAGTACTTCAGGCATATAAGCACACAACCAGTAATGATACCCACACTGAAGTTATCATCAATTTTCCATGAGAACAATTCTGTTAATGTTGCTGCTAAAGCACCAACGATTACCCAGGTTAAACTCATGTTAAAGATGGTATAAAGGGTTATTCCGCTATACAGGCTTCCTGTCAGGAATCCTAATGAACCTTCAAAAGTTCGGTCATGAATAAGGAGATTTCTGCTATATTTAATGCCGAAAAATTTGCTGAAAAGATCACCAAAGGTTATAAAAGCAAGGCATAAATACCCGATTTTTGAAGGGAACAGGAGAAACATTATAAACACTGCCACAAGAAAGCTGGTCATGGATGAAAAATGTCTTGCTTCCTTTTTCTTGAAGATTTTTGAAAATTCTTTTTTAGAGAGAATGCGGTAGAGATCGAGCCCGATTGAGATCAGTGCCAGGTAGCCCAGTATGATGATGAATATCCTGTGTCCGAAAAATATATCCATGGGAATGAAGAGAAAGGCAAGTGGCCGGGCAAGGATGCGCCATTTTTTAATATCCCTTCCTGCCATAAAGTTGAAAAAGTCTGACCGTAGCACGAACCATAGCGTTCCCAGAAAAATAAGAAAACAGCAGCCGGCAATGATCAAAACAACCGGATCAGGCCCATACCATATTGGTAACAATAACGTAAGAAAACTTGAGATAACAAGTGAGGTCGTTACCAGGCTTCTTGATGCAATTACAACTGGCATCAAAACAGCAAGAGTCAGTATAATAAATTTGTATTCCATATAAATTAACCTGATTTGCAGGTTACAATTTTCAGGTTAATATATTGTACATCTAAACAATAATTAAATTATAAACTGTGACGCGTATCTCCCGTTGCAAGTCTTCTACTCAAAAATTCAGCATTAAGAATAAAAATAAGTAAAGAAATTATAAATATCCCGGCTATTTCATACCATTCGTGTTCGAACAGAAACAGATTACCGAAAAGCTTCACCGGCCCGGCAAAATGTAATGCAAGAGTAATAAAGGGAGTCAGAGTAATAAATATCATGGGAGTGATCTGTGATATGGAATATTTTTTCCTGCCGAAAAAGATCATGGCTGAAGCAAATCCGAGTAACATGGATATCAAAAATTCGACAGGGATAAGGTACAGCAATATTCCGATTGAGGTGGCAATACCGCCACCACCTACAAAGTTATACCATAAAGGTTTACAGTGACCGGTTATAGCAGCCATACCGGTCAGTATGATAGCCGCGTAATTCTGAATGTTATTTTCAGGGAAACACAGATATCTGGCAACAATGACCGGGATCAGTCCTTTGGAGATATCAAGCAACAGTACGAGTGCTCCCCACAATTTTCCGAGATTCCTGGATACATTGGCTGTACCTGGATTATGTGTGCCAAGCGTCCGGATATCCACACCTTTTTTAAGCTTTGTGATGATAATGGCCGGATTCAGACTGCCCAGGATGTAGGCAGCAGCAAGAAACGAAAGAAGACATAAATAGTACATGTTTATTGAAATCTGAATCCAGAGTTTACACATGCAAATAATCCTGCTCCGGAAGGCCTCAATTTACAAACTTGTTTGGTTAATTTCAAGGACTTTGGTCATGAAAGCGTTGAAGCGTTAATGCGTTGAAGTGTTAATGCGTTGAAGCGTTAATGCGTTAATGTGTTGATGCGTTGAAGCGTTAATGCGTTGATGTGTTGATGCGTTGAAGCGTTAATGCGTTAATGTGTTGATGTGTTGATGTGTT
>CAZGOR010000121.1:8457-9948 GCA_964527875.1 uncultured Bacteroides sp.
GCGTTGAAGCGTTAATGCGTTAATGTGTTGATGTGTTGATGTGTTGAAGCGTTAAAGCGGATATGCGTTGATGCGTTAATGTGGGCAAGCGGATAAGCGGAAAGAATATAAGGAGAAACATTATAAATCTTTTGATCTGGTTTAAATTATTCATATTCTGCAAATACAGTTTTAAAATATTACCCTGATTTTATGCCATTGTAACCATTTTTTGGATTTTCCTATAGAAGTCATGAAGCTTTAACCTCTTGATTGTTAAAGGTTGTTACTATCTAAGAATATCTCTGCACTTTGAACCGGGATTTCTGCAACAGATCTCGTCGATAAGGTTTATCTTATCGATCAGTTCAATAAACGATTCTCCGAATGATTCTTCATTGTTTAACTCTGTTATCACATCCTTATCGTAAAACAGGATATCAACACCCAGGTTTAATTCCTCAAGGTTGGTACCGCTATAAACCGGTATGCCAAAGGTAAGTGCAAAAGTTACCTCAAGCTTGCTTTCATCGTAAAAACCCCATCCTGGCAGAACAACTACCGCATTAGCTTTCTGAACCATATGCATCAGGTTATATGCTACTAATTCACTGTACCCGGGAGAAGCCTTCTTGATTTTTTTTAACTTCTTTGCCAGGCGCAAAGGATTGATTATACTATAATTTCTTTTAATAAAGATGTTCTCGTATTCATAAAAGATATACGGATTGTGCCCGGGACTGCTTCTTACAGGCCCTGAAAGATATATTGTAATCCGATTCATAATGTTTATGTTTATAGCCTTAATCAGAAAACAAGTCTTCAACCGGGATCCCGGTTATTTCAGATATCTTTTCTCTGGCAAGTTTCGGGATATTGTCGGTTTTCCTGTTCAGCCATTTGTAAAAAGTTGCCGTGGAAATACCGCATTCTCTGATTATCTTGTTGCGCAGTTCTATCTGAGGGGCCCGTTTACCCAGCTGTTTGTAGTAGCCTTTGAAAGTTAATTTCTGAGTATTTGTTTCAACCATAATTGAATAATTAGAAATATATTCTTAAATTAATAATATAAATCTAATAAATTTTATATTCAAAGACAAATATATTCGTATATAAATATAAAATAATTTACACAATATAATGTATTATACTGGTAATCAGCTATATGATAATTTGAAAAAAATAGCACGCAAGCGAGGTTATACCATTAAGGAAGTTTGTCAGAAAATTGGAATGACTCCTGAAGGTTTGAAACTGGCCTTCATAAATAACAGCCTGAAGCTTTTTACAGCCATTGAACTCGCGAATTTGCTGGGAGTTAAAATAAATGAAATATTAATGGAAAAGGAAATATCTCAGGCTATGGAAAAAGATGCAGACAGTAAGAATCAATACAAGGATAAATATTACAAAGCTCTTGAGGAAAAGGACAGGATACGGGATAAATTAGAAGAGTTACGTGAAAAATATGAGAGGCTTTATGAGAAAATCACGAAAGATTCATCCGGGGAT
>CAZGOR010000122.1:0-7077 GCA_964527875.1 uncultured Bacteroides sp.
GAAATGGACAAACTTGGCTTTGGTAATTGCACAAATACCGGTGCCTGTGAAGCCGAATGCCCCAAGGAAATTAAAATCACCAATATTGCCAGAATGAACAGGGAATACTATACTGCTAAAATATCCTGATTCTTTATTAGAAATGCCTTAATGGTCACAATGGTCGCAAAATAAGCAACTAACTAATCACAACTTAATCAACAACTGTAAAACCGAAATAAATGGCTAAATTGTTAAATTGTTAATAAAATATGACTTAGTAGAATAGCAATTTAACAATTTAACAATGAATATTTATCACTTTCTCATTATCCCTTCAACTTCTTCCACAGTTTTTGGTATGGGTTTACCTAAAACCTTATGACCGGCCTCCGTTACTAAAACATCATCTTCAATTCTTATACCGCCGAAATCCCTGTAATCTTTAACTTTATCATAGTTAATGAATTCAGGGAATTTTTTCTCTTTTTTCCATAAGTCAATCAAAGCCGGTATAAAATAAATCCCGGGCTCAATAGTCAGCATAAAACCCGGTTTCAGATGTTTCCCCAATCTGAGAGAGGCAGAACCAAATTGCTCACTTCGCTGAACATTATCGTTATAACCTACATAATTCTCACCCAATCCTTCCATATCATGTACATCAAGACCTAACATATGTCCCAGACCGTGTGGGAAAAACAATGCATGGGCCCCGGCGTTTACAGCCTGCTCCATATCACCCTTCATCAAGCCCAGATCTTTCAAACCTTCCGCGATAACCATTGAAGCATGATGGTGAACATCCTTGAATAAAATTCCCGGTTTTATCTTGGAGATGGATTCCAAGTTTGTATTCAATACAATTTCATAAATCTCTTTTTGTTTTTCCGAAAACTTCCCGCCAACAGGGGAAGTACGTGTGATATCCGCGGCATATCCCATTGGCGATTCAGCTCCTGCATCCATAACCATCAGCCTACCCTTCTCTAAAATGTTACCATGATAATGGTTATGAAGAATTTGTCCATTTATGGAAAGAATAGTAGGAAATGCCACAGGTCCACCATTAGAAAGTGCAATTCCTTCAATCACTCCGGCTATTTCCCTTTCATAAATACCCGGATGTGCCATCTTCATTGCCGTTGTATGCATGTCATATGTCACACCAATCATCCTCTCAATCTCTTCGATCTCCTGTTCATCCTTTATTGATCTTAACATAATCACCTTTTTGATCAATTCCTTTGATGAATCTTTCCTGATCGCATCCAAAGACTTACCAAGCAGTTGATGCAGCTTTATGATGGTTTCTCCCCTGTATGGTGGTAAATAATGAACCTCCCTGCCTTCAGAAATAATTTTACCAAGAAACTCTTCCAGTTTGTCCATCGGGAATATATTCCTCACTCCTACTCTGGCAGCTTTTTCCTCCATTGAAGGTTGATCTCCCATCCAAATAATATCATCAATATCAATATCATTTCCGAATAAATATTCTTCTCCTGAATTAAAATCAATGATACCTGCAAGTCCTGGCTGATTTAAACCGAAAAAATAGAGGAATGTGCTATCCTGTCTGTAATGATAAGTATTAGAAGGGTAATTCATCGGGCTTTCTTCATTCCCCGGGAAAAATCCAATTCCTTTTTCCATAAGAGTCTTAAGCTGATCTCTTCTCTTTTTGTATAAACTTGTTTCAAACATATTTAATTTATTTTTAATTTTTGATCTGTCAGGGTTTCTAAATTAATATGATTATTCGTGAATAAAAAATTTTATCATCACAATAATCCGTACCTGAAAAGTTAATATGTATTAAACCACCCGCCCGAACGTACCGTTCGGTACGGGCGGGCAAAGGAACACAAAGGAAAGCACGAAGTAACACAAAAGAGTCTGAAAAAGAACCTTTGAGTTCCTTAGTGGGAACCTTAGTGTAACTTTGTGGTTAAATTAAAGAAATTTAAAAAGATTAATTCCAACAATTTGTAATAATATTTAAGGTACGTACGCATTTTTATGATGAACCAAAAAATTTAAAGATTATTTAACCACTTATCTCAGTATTGTGAAATGAAAAAAATATTCCTGCCAGAACAGATAAAATTTAAGTGAATAATTCTTTCCCCACTTATTAACTTAATCCAATATTTTGACTTATCAACATATTTTATTTGAATTTTTACTGATATAATCACTCAACAATGATATATAACACTAATATTCAGTTAATTAGATTTATTTTAAAAAATTTTCAAATTATGTACGAATGCCCTTGTTTATTGTTAATAATTTCATATATTCGCATTAGTCATCATGATTATTAACAACCTACTAACATATTTATCAACACCATGCCTTACCGAAGACTTCCCAATACCGACAGTGCCCGTTTCAAAGCTTTAAACCAGGCATATCAGAAAGGCAAAGAAATTCCTCCTTTTAAACTGGCATTTTCCCAGAGCACATTTCAAAAAGTGATTTCGTTCCTTCCAACATTTGAAAAAATGATGATCCATCAGAAGGAAGCTTTTAATAATCAGATAAAAAGAAATTCTGAATGTCATGAACAGATGAAAAAAGCCAAGTTATATATTTCGCATTTCATCCAGGTAGTGAACATGTCTATACAAAGGGGAGAATTGCCTTCGTCAATCCGTGAATACTATCAGCTCAACAAATATGGATCCAAGCTCCCACCTTTAAATACGGAAGATGAAGTCATGCTTTTGGGTAGTAACCTGATTGAAGGGGAAGCTTCGAGAATCAGGGATGGGCTTCCCCCGATAAACAATCCAACCATTGCTGTTGTCAAGGTTCGTTATGAAAATTTCCTTGAAACATATAATGACAAGAAGAATCTTCAGATAACCACCAACAAGGCTTTTAAAGATCTTGCTGATATGAGGCCGCAGGCAGATGAAATCATTCTCAATGTATGGAATGAAGTAGAAGAATCCTTTAAGGATCTTCCGGATAATCTAAAAAGGGAAAAGGCTATAGAGTATGGATTGGTATACGTTTATAGAAAAAACGAGAAACCGGATCAAAATCTGTTCAATCAGCCCCGTTTAGGTATCAGCTGACCGTACGAGTTTCTTTATAATAAATCACCCCCAGGACCATAAACATCATCAATACACTGATGATAGTATATATCATCGTTTCCCTGTCCGAACCAACTGAATCCAGATCGTATTCTATTAATCCTTTGTGATACATATAGAAAAAGACAACAGCCATAGAATTATTTACAAAATGTGCCAAGACCGGGGCCCAGATTGATCCGGTCCATACCAGCAAATAACCAAATAATATCCCGAGAAAAATTCTTGGCAAAAAACCAAGAAACTGGAAATGCATAAAACTGAATAATACAGCAGTAATTAAAATTGCGCCATGATGATTCCTGAACCATTCTTGAAACAACCTTTGCATTACACCCCTGAACAAAAATTCCTCTCCGAATGCCGGAATGATAGAAATCATCATCAGGTTGACAAGTAATCCATGGAATGAAGTTTCTGATAGAAATATATCCATCATTTCCTGAGCTTCATTTTCTGCTTCTCTTATTCGTTCTTCAAGTCCGGATAACCATTCCGGCAATGAGAGATTCATGTTGAACTCAACCAGCAGATTAGTGATGGGAACTGTAACAATCATCAATAATACGATCATTGCCAGGGTTATGATTGCAGGGTATTTTTTAGCAGAAAGGTATTCAAGGCTTTGTCCCTGTATCATAAAACCTGCTAATAATGCGGGGATTAGAAATAAACCGGCAGAATAGGTTATTTGAAAGAAACTGAGTATCCACAAATGATCCGAATAATCCTCTGTCCTGAAAATATCTAAAATATCGGAGAATGTCATGCCGAATAATGGTACGGCTAAAAGTGTGGTAATAAAAAAAGTGATCAGGTAGCAACTGCCCATCAGGAAAAATGTGAGCAATAACTTGGTAAACGGATGTAAGTCCTGGAAAATGCCCTGTCTCATTAGACCTAAATTGGTATTTTTGTTTAAAAGTATAAATATTTTTTGCTTTGGTGAAGATTGGAAATATCAAACTTGGGAAATATCCCCTTCTGCTCGCCCCAATGGAAGACCTGACGGATCCTTCTTTCAGGTATATCTGCAAAATGTTCGGAGCTGATCTGATGTATACTGAGTTCATCTCAGCTGAGGGTTTGATCAGGCACGGACAGAAAAGCATCAGAAAACTTGCCATCAATGATCAGGAACGACCTATCGGAATTCAATTATATGGTCATGTGACAGATTCAATGACTGAAGCCACACGTATTGCTGAAAAATCGAATCCTGAACTGATAGACCTGAACTATGGGTGTCCGGTCAAAAAAATTGTCAGAAGTGGTGCCGGTGCAGCCATGATGAGAAATATTTCTCATATGGTTAAAATGACAGAAGAAGTGGTAAAAACAACTTCTCTGCCTGTTACGGTAAAGACCCGTCTGGGCTGGGATGAGTCAAGCAAAAACATCCTTGATGTGGCACTCAGACTGCAGGATACTGGAATTAAACTCATCACTATCCATGCAAGGACCGCAACCCAATTATATCGCGGCGATGCAGACTGGACACTGATCGGTGTAGTAAAAAACCATCCGCAGATATACATTCCGGTAATTGGTAACGGGGATGTTGATCAGCCAGAAAAAGCAAAGAATATGTTTGATCAATATGGCATTGATGGCATTATGATTGGCAGAGCAGTAATTGGGAAACCATGGATCTTCAGAGACATTAAATATTACCTTGAGACCGGTAAAAAACTTCCCCATCCCGGAATTAAAGAAATAGTGGAGCTTGCCAGATTACATTTCAGTAAATCTCTTGAATATAAAGGAGAGAGGAAAGGTGTTCTCGAAATGAGACGGCATTTTTCTAATTATTTCAAAGGCCTTCCGGATTTCAGGGAGCTTCGATCAAAACTTGTTACCTCAACTGATGTAAATGAGATCCTGAAGTTGCTGGAAATTATCCTTAAACGGTATAAAGGATTTGATAATTGGTAAGTCATCCTGAAGCACCGAGCTCAAGACCTGATTTCTACAATGCATCTTTATCTTCCGGTCCGATTGACAATCGGACTTTTCTAACATGCATCTTTCACTTCCAGGTCCGATTGTCAATCGGACCAACTAATATAAAAGTTCATTCGGTTGTTAACCGGACACATTTAGATAACTTTGATACCAATTTTGACATACTCCCATATTTTTGTATAAATAGTATAGCTTTTATTGGATCATTTCCTCGGAGAAATACTTGCAGAAACCGTCCGGGACATTCATACCTTTATATTACTAATCCAATTTTGCAACTTTCTTCTTTTCAGGATAGTCTGTCGTATAATGCAATCCCCGGCTTTCCTTCCTGTCCTGCGCCATTTTGATGATCAGGTATCCTACATTGATCATATTTCTTAATTCACATAATTTTTTTGACAGTGTTGATTTTTTATAAAGCTCTTCTGTTTCACGGTAGATGATTTCAAGTCTATGTATGGCTCTGGTCAAACGCATATCTGATCTGACGATACCTACATAGTTACTCATGATCTGTTGTAATTCTTTATAGCTCTGTGTAATCAACACCATTTCTTCCGGGTGTGACGTTCCTTCATAATTCCAGTCGGGTATATTTTCCTGGAACTTTAAATTGGCACGATTTTTTATCCCCTCATCAGCTGCTCTTGAAGCATAGACAATGGCTTCGATCAGGGAATTTGATGCAAGCCGGTTTGCCCCGTGAAGCCCCGTACTTGAAGCCTCTCCTACAGCATACAGGTTTTTAATCCAGGTATTTGCATGCATGTTTACTTTAATACCCCCGCACATGTAATGAGCTGCCGGCACTACAGGTATCATATCCTTTGTAAAATCAATCCCAAGCGAAAGACATTTTTCATTAATATTTGGAAAATGTTCTTTCAGCCCTTTCGAATCGGTATGTGTGGCATCAAGATATACAAAATCATCTCCCCTGATTTTCATCTCATTATCTATCGCACGTGCCACGATATCTCTCGGAGCCAGACTACCCAGTTTGTGGTATTTTTTCATGAATTCTACTCCATCCTGATTGCGTAATACGGCACCAAAACCACGCATAGCTTCTGTAATGAGAAAAGAAGGACGCTCCCCCGGATTATAAAGGGAAGTCGGGTGAAACTGTACAAATTCCAGGTTTTCGATAAGTCCTTTAGCACGGTATACCATGGCAATGCCATCTCCTGTGGCAACCGGAGGATTGGTAGTTGTATGGTAAACATTGCCGACACCACCTGTTGCAAGAAGGGTGTTTTTTGCAAGGATCGTGATCACCTCATTTGTTTTCAGATTCAGGACATATGCACCAAAGCAACGGATATCCTTATGATATCTCTTAACCAGGTACCCAAGATGGTGTTGTGTGATCAGGTCCACGGCAAAATGCTCTTCAAGAACTTCGATGTTTTTATGGTTCCTTATCTGATCGCTCAGTGCCCGCTGAATCTCATAACCAGTATTATCTTTGTGATGGAGGATCCGGTGTTCGGAATGACCACCCTCTCTCGCAAGATCAAATTCTCCGGTTTTTTTCCGATCAAAACTTGCACCCCATTTGATTAATTCCTCTACCTGCTTAGGTGCTTCACTTACAACCATCCTTACCACGCTTTCATCACACAAACCATCACCGGCTATCAGTGTGTCCTGAATATGTTTTTCATACGAATCGGGCTCATAAATAACCGCCGCAATACCACCCTGCGCCAAACGTGTATTGGTTTCTTCAAGCTGTGATTTGGTGAGCAGACAAACCTTACCATAATCCGCAACTTTTAAAGCGAAACTTAAACCTCCAAGCCCTGTACCTATAACAAGAAAATCGACCTTCTTTTTCATTTTATACTTACAGATTAGCTTACAAAGATAGCGTTTATAAAAGATCAAACGAAGAAGAAAAGTCACCCATCAATAAATGTTCATATAATTATTTTAATGGATTTATGTCTTGTGCTATTGAATCTACGATATTGATAATTTGGAATTTGTAAAGCTGCCGAGTACTCAGGACGGCTCT
>CAZGOR010000122.1:7087-9891 GCA_964527875.1 uncultured Bacteroides sp.
TCTTAAAAAAACTATGATCCAATCACTTAGTTTTTTCAATCGCACAACGCGATAAATTATCTGTTTAATCATTAATGAGTACACACAAACTGTTCATTAATAATCCATCCAGCATATTTACAAAGAATTAATTACTTTTGTCCGTTATTCAAATTTTCAAAACATTATTTATGGCTCAGGAAGATCTTTTCAGGAAAATCATTTCCCATTCAAAGGAATACGGGTTTATATTTCCATCCAGCGAGATATATGACGGATTAGGAGCGGTTTATGACTATGGACAGAATGGCGTTGAACTGAAAAATAATCTTATCAAATACTGGTGGGATGCAATGGTTTATCTTCATGAAGATATTGTTGGCATTGATTCAGCGATTTTTATGCATCCCACTGTATGGAAAGCTTCCGGTCACGTGGATGCTTTCAATGATCCACTGATTGATAATAAAGATTCCAAGAAACGTTACAGGGCCGATCAGCTTATCGAAGAATATCTTGAAAAGATACAATCAAAGATCAGTAAAGAGATTGAGAAAGGTGCAGCCCGGTTTGGTAAAGATTTTAACGAGGAGAAGTTTCGAACTACTCATCCCCGCGTTGTAGAAAACATAAAGAAATATAATGCCATCCATTCACGCTATATCAAAGCATCAGAGGCAGATGATCTGGCAGCACTACGGCAAATCATCATTGATTGTGATATCGTCGATCCTGAAACAGGTTCAAAGAATTGGACAGATGTCAGACAGTTTAATCTGATGTTCGAGACAAAATTAGGATCTGTTACTGATGGGGCAAATAAAATATACCTCCGGCCTGAAACCGCACAGGGCATTTTCGTAAACTATCTGAATATTCAGAAATCAGGCAGAATGAAAATACCTTTCGGGATAGCACAGGTTGGCAAAGCATTCCGGAATGAAATTGTTGCCAGGCAGTTTATCATGAGGATGCGGGAATTTGAACAGATGGAAATGCAATATTTTATCCGGCCGGGTGAAGAAATAAAATGGTTTGAATACTGGAAGGAGCAACGCATAAAATGGCACCAATCACTTGGATTGGGAAATGAAAAATACCGGTTCCATGACCATGAGAAAATGGCTCATTATGCAAACGCGGCTACCGATATCGAATTTGATTTCCCTATTGGCTTCAGAGAAGTTGAAGGTATTCACTCAAGGACCGATTTCGACCTGGCACAGCACCAACAATATTCAGGGAAAAAAATCCAGTATTTCGATAATGAACTGAATGAAAGTTACATACCTTATGTCGTTGAAACATCCATTGGGCTCGACAGAACATTTCTTTCTTTAATTTGTGGTAGTTATACTGAAGAAAAGGTTGAAAAGGAAGGGGAAGAACTCGGTGATCGTGTTGTGCTTAAATTACCTCCTCCACTTGCACCGGTAAAAGTAGCTGTTCTTCCGCTGGTTAAAAAAGATGGTTTACCTGAAGTTGCACGAAAAATTATGGGTGAACTAAAATATGACACCAACTGCTGGTATGAGGAAAAAGATTCCATCGGCCGGCGTTACAGACGTCAGGATGCCATTGGAACACCTTATTGCATTACAGTCGATCACAAAACATTAGAAGATGAGACAGTTACTATCAGATATCGCGACTCAATGGAACAGGACAGAATAAACATAAAAGAAATTCCACACATCGTTGAACAAAAAATCAGCATGAAAAGACTACTGGAAAATCTCAGATAATTCAATTCCCGTGAATTTGAGAAAGAAAGTACTCATTATAACATATTACTGGCCACCCTGTGGGGGAAGTGCAGTACAACGATGGGTAAAGTTTGTCAAATACCTGAGGGATTTTGGTTGGGAACCAATTGTATACACTCCTTCCAATCCTCAATATCCTGTTACTGATCATAGCTTCATCAATGATATCCCGGAAGATATAGAAGTTCTGAATAAAAAAATCTGGGAACCTTATAAGCTTTTCAAATGGTTCACTGGTAGAAGTAAAACTGATAACCTTATTACCGGGTTTACATATGAAACAAAAAAAAGCAAGTTCAGGGATGATATATCCAACTGGATACGAAGCAATTTCTTCATCCCGGATGCCAGAAAATTCTGGATAAAGCCCTCCGTTAATTTTTTAACCAATTACCTTGGAGAAAATCCAGCCGATATTCTGATTACTACAGGCCCGCCGCACAGCATGCATCTGATTGGCCTCAACCTAAAAAAACGCCTGAATATCAAATGGATAGCCGACTTCAGGGATCCATGGACAAAAATTGATTTCTATCCTGATTTATTACTTACAAGATATGCAGATAAGAAACATCATCAGCTTGAAAAAAAAGTATTGGAGCAGGCTGGTTTGATCATTGTCGTCAGCGAAACTATGAAACATGATTTTACCGAAGCAGGATATAATAATGTTGTTGTTATTTCTAATGGATTCGATATTGATGATTTTACCAACGATCCAATCGAGCCCGATCCTATATTCAGTATCGTTTATACCGGTGTTCTAAACAAGGCAAGAGAACCGGTATCCCTCTGGCATGTCCTTTCCAAACTGAAAGATGAAAATAAGGATTTTGCAAACAATCTGAAACTTAAATTAATCGGAAATATCGATCATAGTATCGTTGAAAATCTAAAAAAATACAAATTGAATAATTACCTTGAGAAAAAGGGATTTTTACCTCACAACCAGATTATTAAACACCAAAGACAAGCACAGATATTGTTATTACCGCTAAATAACACTCCCAATGCCAAAGGTATTGTTACAGGAAAATTGTTTGAATACCTGGCAGCCAG
>CAZGOR010000123.1:0-9856 GCA_964527875.1 uncultured Bacteroides sp.
ATCATGGTTGAACTGTTCAGACCTGTTTTTAACCAGTTAACTGCAAAGCAGCTGGTTATCAGTTATACCGATCCGGTAATGCTGACAGGTATAGCCATTATCCTGCTTCTAACCCTTATTTTCTCCGGAAGTTATCCTGCCTTGCTGGGATCTGCTTTTAATACAATAATCATTCTGAGAGGCGAGCTCAGCAAAGGATTAAAAGGGAAAAATTTCAGGGCAATACTGGTTTTCTTTCAGTTTTTTGTATCCATCACACTCATTATCACCACATTGTATGTTTCAAAACAGCTCCGTTATATCCGGAACAAGGACCTGGGATACAATTATGAACAGGTACTTACGATACCATACAATCCCGATTTTCAGGAAAAATTTGATGAGCTGAAAAATGAATTGCTGAACAATCCCGGTATCCTTAATGTCAGTGCCACATCACTTCTGCCGAATGATGTAACATGGCAGGTTGCACTTGACTGGGAAAGCAACCCGGAAGAGGATGGTATTCCCATAAAGTATCTTATGGTGGATTATGATTTTACGGAGCTTATGGGAATGGAAATATTACAGGGCAGGAGCTTTTCACATGAGTTTTCAATGGATGATTCAATTGCCTATATCATCAATGAAACTGCGGCACGCAAAATGGATGTGGCCAACCCTGTTGGATTAAACATAGAATTTGTCCATAATGAATTCCCGGAACGTTTCAGGAAAGGTCAGATTATTGGAGTTGTAAAAGACTTTATATTCAGGCCTCTTAATTGTGAATCAGGGGCAATGGCAATGAGAATGTATCGCCCCTGGTATCTGTATTTACTGGTAAAAATCGATACAAGAAACACACAGTCAGTGATCAGCTATATTGAAGAGACAGCACGAAAATTTGCTCCGGATTATCCTTTTGAATATGAGTTCTTCGGTGAGAGCTTTGATGAGATCTACCGTGCTGAGATCAGAATGGGAAGCATATTCAAATATTTCACATTCATAGCAATATTGATTTCAATCCTTGGATTATATGGCCAGGCATATTTTGCACTCGGGCAAAGGACAAAAGAGATTGCCATACGGAAAGTGAATGGGGGAAGTTTCCCGGTGATCATGAGGATGCTACTCTTTGATTTGACCAGGTTGGTTCTGCTGGCTTATGTTATAGTAATCCCGGTTGTATATTTCATATTGAGAAAGATGATGCAGGATTATGTTCATCACACACCTATATCCTGGTGGATATTTGCTCTCGCAGGCAGCATAGCCCTGATCATTGCGATACTTACGGTTATTTTTCATACTTACAGGGTCTCTGGAGCCAATCCGGCTGAGAGTTTAAGGTACGAGTAGGGCGTTGGTCTGAAAATAAATAGTCTGAAACCTGGTTTTATTGGAAAGCAATGATGGCGAGAATGTCCCGGATTGAAAGTCCCAATTTATTATCAATGATGATATGAATGTCCCGGCTGGGAAGTTCCAATTTTCTGCCAATGATGGTATGAATGTCCCGGCTTAGCCGGGACATTATAAAGACATTGGTTGGAATTGAATCTGCAGAGCCCGTCCCGATAGCTATCGGGACAGCCAGGACATTCCTTTCCAAGGCGAAAATGAGTATAGCCCGGCTAGCTGGGACATGGAAAAATATTGGTGATACCTTAAACCGGACTTTATTGTATGGTCCAGTGCTATGGAATATGTCCGGTTGGAAACCGGACTTTTCTAGGTTAACCTTTGTTGGTATATACTGCCGGTTGACAACCAGCAGTAACTTTCCCCGATTAACAATCGGGTTTAACTAATTTATCCCTTTGTGTTATTGCTGCCGGTTGACAACCGGCAGAACTTATACACTTTAAAACTTCCTTAGCCTTAGCCTTCTTTACCTTGTACCTTGCACCCTGTACCTATTACAATTCCTTAGCCTTCTTTCCTGACCGATAAACGATAACTATTCTTACTTAACCTTAGCCTCAGCCTTCTTGTAATATTTGATTTTAAATTTGAATTACCGTATTTTTATATTACCAAACCTGGTATTAAATTTCTTCTCAAATGCAGATCTGGTCAGCCGAAATAAAAGAACTTGAAACATTATACACCTCCCTAAAAGGCAGGTTTCCTGAATTGGAGAAGGAACTGGCACGTATGATCAACGCCGATGATGAGAACATGGTGCTGCTCTATTCAAGAAGATGCCTTGAAGTGATCATAACCGACCTCTGTGAATTTGAACTAAAAAGACCACGCAAAACTGAACCACTCAAAGGTATTATTGATAAACTGAACAGGGAAGAGAAGGTTCCTTCAAATATTATTGTCTCAATGCAGTACCTGAATAGTTTGTCAACCTTTGGTGCCCATCCTAAAGAATTCGATCCACGACAAATAAAACCTGTCCTTAATAATCTTACAACTATCCTTGAATGGTATCTAAAATACAAAGAAACCCAGACCACTGATAAACCAAAAGCAGAAGATGTAATAGATGAAATAAAAGCCCTGGTTGATTCTACTAAACAAATCCAGAAACCAAAGAAAAGATTGATATTATTGCTTTCCGGACTTGCACTGGTTGTTGTTATTGTTGTTGTGGCTTTAATAGTATTTGATTTTACCGGTGAGAGGAAACAAATTAAAATTGATACAGAACTGGAAAGATCCATTGCCGTATTACCTTTTGATAATCTGAGCAGCGATGAAGAACAGGCCTGGTTCAGTGATGGGATAACAGATGTGATTATTAATCAGCTATCAAAAATATCCGATTATAGAGTAATTGGCAGAACATCCACTTTAAAATATAAAGAAGAAAAAAAATCTATTCCGGAAATTGGAGCAGAATTAGGGGTCAATTACATTATTGAAGGAACAGTTCAGCGTCAGGAAAATGATATGCGGATAAGTGTTCAGCTGATCCAGGTTTTAAATGAAAACCATATCTGGTCAGATTTATATGACAGGGAATGGAAAGATATATTTGATGTACAGAGTGATATTGCACAGAGGATCGCGGAGGAATTAAAAACGGTGCTTACACCTGCTGTAAGGGAACAAATCGAAAAAAGCCAGACAAAGAATCCTGAGGCATACAACTTATATTTACAGGGACGGTTTCACTGGCATAAAAGAACAGAAAAGGGGCTCAAAAAGAGCGTTGAATATTTTGAAAAAGCATTAGCTGTTGATCCGGATTATGCGTTAGCCTATACGGGACTGGCTGATGCTTACTTTATCCAGGCCTGGTGGAGATGGATTCCCTGGATTGAAGGCCATAAAAGAGCTAAAGAGTATGCATTGAAGGCACTGGATTTCGACTATAATCTTGCAGAAGCACATACCGTATTGGGTGGTATCTTATACTGGAATGATTGGAATTTCGAAGAGGCACGAAAAGAATTACTGCTCGCCATTGAATTAAATCCGAACTATGGAACTGCTCATCAATATTATTCTGAACTTCTGGATATTCTAAGGCTAAATGATGAGGCTCGTTTGCACATTAATATTGCCATGGAACTTGATCCATTTTTCTTCATGTATCACGCTTTAAGTGGCCAGTATTATTACCACGATGGCAAATTAAAAGAATCGCTGGATGAATACCGTGTTGTACAAGAACTCGATCCTCATCGTTGGGAGGGCTATTGGACACCTTTCTATATTTATATAAGACAGGGTGAGGATATAAAAGCTGTTGAGGCACTTCAGGAAATTATGCTTTTGGATACATTAACTGCAAAAAATGCAACCCTTGTAAAAGAAGTGTATGGTAAATCAGGGATAAACGGTCTATTGAATTTACTGATCGAATTGGGACTTAAGGAATCAATATCTTCGCAATACATATTGCTTTCTTCATCTTATTTTTTAGCAGAGTGGTATGCAATGCTTGGTAAAAAAGAAGAAGCATTAGGCTGGCTGGAAAAAGCTCTGGAAGAAAACGATACTAACATTCTCAGGATCAATTGTAATCCCGATTTTGATATTCTGCGTTCAGAACCAAGGTTTGTTGCATTAATTGAAAAAATGGGATTGTTGGAATATACGAAGAAAGAGTAGATTTGCCCGGTTGAAACCGGGCAAATCGGTTCTCAGTTTTCGGTCCCGAAAAACCGCATCCGCCTAAGGCGGATTGCATAAATTCGGGATTATCAGTTTTAGGTTATCGGGTTTTGAGTTTCGGTATTCAATAGTCAACTCACAACTCACGACTCATACCTATGACCTTTTAGTTTAATGTAAAATTTTGATTAGCAAATTTGTAAATTTGTAAAAATTTAAAATAATGAACAGAGAAACTTTAATTGATAATATCATAAACAAAATCAGGCAATTACCTGATATGAAAATAAAAGAAGTTAATGATTTTGCTGATTTTTTATTGAGTAAGATAGACGACAGGATTATTCAGGAAGGAATCCAAAAAATGGTATCTGATTCTAAATCATTTAATTATTTAAAAGACGAAGAAGATCTGTATTCAGTTGACGATTTAAAAGAAAGATACAAATGAATAAGGGAGACATCGTTCTGATTCCTTTCCCATTTACGGATTTATCAATAAATAAAAACAGACCTGCAGTTATATTGATAGAATCAGAAGATGATGTAACAGTTTGCTTTATTACTACACAATTAAAATGGCAATCTGAGTTTGACATTTTAATCCAACCATCTGATTTAAACGGGCTTAAAAAGACATCATTAGTCAGACTTAATAAATTTGCTACGATTGATAAAGAATTGGTGATTGGACGAATTGGTTCCCTTGAGAACCATCATATTGATTTGTTAAACAGAAATCTGATAAAGATTTTAAAAATTGAAAAATAGCCGCGAACTGATGATTATAACAACAGGATAATAGGCAAAGGATTTTGAGTTGCAGATTTCCACTCCTCGACTCACGATTCACGACTCACGGTTGCTATACGTTTCTAAAAAACCATCGTTATCAGTCCATTTCCCGGTGATGTAAATTTGATGGCTTTTCCTTCGATCCAGATCTGAGCCATCTGCTCAACATCTTTCAGGTTGAGGATGACCACAGCGATTTTGCCGTCTGGATTGATGAATGCGGTGGCAATGAAGTCATCGCTGTTCGAGGTACATGGGAGCCGTTTGGCCCCGGGCTTGATAAACCTCGAAAAATGTCCAAATACATAATGGGGAGGGTTATATGTTACTGTACCCTTCGTAAGGTCGGCATTTACGATATTCGTTCCATGGAGTCCACCAGCATGCCGGGGGCCATTAATCTCATCGAGTATCAGGTTCCAGAAAATCCATCCGTTGGACCAGTTGTTCAGGTCCATAATGATATTTCTTGCCAGGTTGGTTGCTGAGCGCCATGATCCGCCCATGCCGGCTTCGGAATAAAGTATCTTTTTATCTGGAAAAGCATCATGCACCATCCTTACATTATCGAAATGGTCGCCCACATACCAGTGAAAAGCAGTACCCCAGATATATTTTGAAGCCTCCGGATCTTCATAAGCCACCTCAGCCCGCTGGTACATGATCCCTCTATTATGGTCCCAGATCATGAGCTTTATATCGCCCAGCCCGTTTTTATGCAGGGTAGGGCCAAGGTAATTTTTTATAAAATCTTTTTCTTCCTCAGCAGTGAATATACACGATTCCCATACCTGTGTGGCCATGGGCTCGTTCTGGGCGGTAAGGCCCCACATGGGAATACCTTCGGCTTTATAGGCTTTAATGTATTTCACAAAATAGTCGGCCCAGGTCTGGTTGTATTCGGGCTTAAGCTTACCGCCATGCTTCATTTCATTGTTTGTTTTCATCCATGGCGGGGGCTCCAGGGTGAGGCAAAAAAGCGGAGGTTTCCTCCGGATACTTCCATAGCCCTTTTAATCATGGGGATCCGGTATTGCTGATCGTGCTCAATAGAAAAATATGTCAAATCCTTATTGCCTTCAACATCATCATAGGTGTACATCTCATCCGAATAATCACAACTGTGGATGGTGGTACGGCAGAGGTTATAACCATTTCCTTCAACCGGATCGAAACAGGCTTTCAGGAACTGCTCCTGCTTCTCTTTTGGAAGCTTGCCGAATGTAATAGCGGCAGCATCGGTAAAGGATCCTCCGAAGCCTTCAATGGTCTGGAAGGTTTTGTCGTCATCAATCATGATTGTCGGATAATTCTCATCCGGCTGTTTGAGCACTTCAAAAGCCCTGAATCCCTGATCGTTGAGTAATTGTCTTGGCGACTCGGCAGTGACATAAACCCGGGCTTCTTTGTAATCCTTTTGCTGGGCTTGACTTTCTGTTAAAAATGCACAGAAAAACAATACTATCAGTAGGAACCGATAGTCATTAAAACGGTGAAAGTAATCATGTTTATTCATGACAGAAAGGTTTGTCTGGTTAGATGGATATTATGTTTTTTTTTCAGACTTACTCCCTTTTTGATCTGGAGTGTTTAGTGATTCTTTAAATTATAATTTCTCGCAGATTAACGCAGATTTTAACGCTGATCTACGCAGAAGTAATAAGTTGGAAATTAGAACTCTGTGAAAATCCACGAACCAATCTGCGAATATTTGCGAGAAGCCTTTAAAGACTTTTTAAACATCTCCTCAGGGGGGGTGAGTCCGCAAATTGTATGTGTCCAAACATTTTCTTTAAAACTTGTATATTAATGTGATCCATTAAAACTCCCTAATCATCTCAAGAACCTCTGCTGTTAAAGGTTTTTCAGCGCCGGGCATCAGGCGGGTCACTTTCACCTCATAGCCGCCTTCTGGGAAGGCCCTGTCGGTGCAGATATAACCACTTGAACCGTTGCAATGGGTAATAATGGTGGTGTTTTTGTAAGGTGATTTCTTTTTTATTTCCTGACCTATCTCATTCATTACCTCACCCGATATACCTGCCAGCACCAGGTGGCCTATCCTGAAGGCGGTCAGTCTGATCTCCACATCAGGTCCTGGTTCATAAGTCTCCTGCGGAAAGTAATCTTTGCAGGCCTTTTTACCGGGGAATGTCATGAAGGTATAGATTGCATCAACCGATTCGACCGGGAAGGTTTTGATCTTATTGAATGTTTCCCATGCAGTTTTACCAACATGATATCCGACGGCTTCGATCTCGTTGAAATTATTGCCGGGTCCATATATTGGGTTGATATCGCCGGAAGCCCCGGCTGTTATGGCAACTACCATTTCCTCTCCGGCTTGCTTTTTAATGTGCCTTGCTGCAGCGCCCGGCCAGTCACCTGTGATCTGATAGTTCTGCGGGCCGCTCGCTGTGCCATGACAGGGCCAGTTCATCAGAATTGCCAGCATGTTGCCATCGGGATATTCAAATTTTACGACATCGAGCTCGTGATCACAGGGTTTATCGGGAGCTCTACCCAGTCCGATACTGCCATCGGCAAATTCCGCGCGTCGGTTGATGTTCAGGTCACAGGAACTTTTGCCAGTACCCATCCGGAAAGGAACGGTCTTTTCGGAAGCCTCGACAGACATAGTAATAAATTTTTCCTGCAAACCTTTCACATAATTCTCCACTTCTTCAGGGACATCTTCTTCATACGTTTTTGTGACAGGTCCGCCGTGGTTATGAACAGCTGTGATCATTATGTTTTCCGTTGGGATACCAATTCTGTCAGAGATCATTCCCCTTGTCTCATCAACAAATTGCATGTTGAATCCTATCAGGTCAGATGTGATCAGCAGGAGGGAAGTTTCCGGGCTCCGGAAATAAAGTGCAGAAGCAAATAATTCATCGTGTACCCCTGTAAACGGATCTTTCCGCGAGCCATAACCACTCATGGGTATCGGAATGTCAGGTGTGATATTGACCTGGCTCACACCCATCTGAACAGGTGTTGTTTCACCGGATTTATCCTGCCCGTGGCTTATAGCGCTTGTGCTTACCAAGGCGATAATAAAAATAAAGAAACGAATGTTTTTCATATCAGGTTATCAAAGCATAATTAAAAGAATAAATATTTTGTTTTTAATTGAATTCCGAATTCTGATATTATTTTGAGTTTCGAAATTTCGTTTTTCGGTTTTGCCTGCCTGCCGGTTAGGCAGGTTTCGAATTTCGATTTTACTATTTTCCATTAATCAAAAATACAAAACAAAATTCAATGCAGTACAGTCTTATTTTTACTAAAACTTCACACGCATAGAATCATTTAAATAATGATCCCATATTTTCCTAAGGCCTTACCGGCGTACCATCCGCTTTTCTCACCTGTGTCCAGTTATAATCGAATTCCGGCAGGGGATATTTTTTGGCTTTTTCCTCGTCAATGTCGATTCCCAGTCCCGGTGACTCGTTGACAAACATATACCCTTTCTCGACCGTGGGTGTGCCGGGGAATATCTCACGCGTGAGGTCATTGAAATGGGACATTTCCTGGATACCAAAGTTCCAGATGGCCAGGTCGATATGTGCATTTGCCGCATGTCCGATAGGTGAAGTGTCGCCTGGGCCATGCCATGCCGTTCTAACATTGAACCATTCTCCCAATCTGGCAACTTTCATGGCCGGAGTGATCCCCCCGATCTGGGAGATATGGATACGGATAAAGTCATACCATCGTTCTGTCATCGGTTCCACCCACTCATGCGGGTTGTTCAGCAGTTCACCCATGGCTATGGGGACGGTGCTATGCTCGCGTAACATGCGGAACCATCCCGTATTTTCAGGTGAAAAAGGATCTTCAATGAAGAAGGGCCTGTATTCCTCCAGCTTTTTGATCAGGTCAATCGCATCCATTGGCTCCAGCCTTTCATGAATATCATGGAGAAGTTCAATCTTATCACCGAACCTTTTCCTGGCCATCCGGAATATTTCTATGGTACCTTTTTTATAGGCCAGTGGATCGAGTGTATTATCTTCGGGCTGGCCAAAACCGTATTGTTTGTAGGCAGGCTTTTCCGACAGGTGGGTAGAACCATAACCCCCAAGCTGGATGCGTATGTTCCGGAATCCCTGTTCCATGAATCTTTCAACATGATCCATCACAGCCCCGGGTGTAGGTCCGCTGGCATGGGTATAGGTATCCACGGCAAAACGTGTTTTACCTCCCAGTAACTGGTAAACAGGCATTCCTGCCATCTTGCCTTTAATGTCCCACAATGCCTGGTTCAATCCGCTGAGGGCATTGTTCAGAACCGGGCCGTTTCGCCAGTAAGAGCTTACATAGGCAGTCTGCCAGATGTCCTCAATATTGGATGCATCCTTATCCCGGCAAAAATCATCCAGGTAATTGTTTATAGCAGAGACAACAGCATGGGCCCTCTGCCTGAAGGTGGCACATCCGACACCATAAAGCCCGGGCTGGTCGGTTTCCACCTTTACGATGACCAGCTCAATACCATATGGGGCTGTGGCAATAGCCCGCACTTTCTTTATCTTAACCTTCTGCAGGTTGAGGTCTTTACCATCAGGTGTCCATCCTGACGGAACAGGACCGGTTTGAGGTGTATCGGTAAAGCCTTTTCTGTCAACCGCTGAGGTACATGCAGCCAGTGGAAGCAAGGCCAGTGCTTTTAATAATTCTCGTCTGTTGTTCATGGTTGTTGGATTAATATGGTGTTAATATTAGTAGTCGGGATATCCCCGGCCTGAAGGCTGGGGTTATTTCGTCTTTATAATTGAATCATTGATTTATTTTTCTCCTGTTTCCCTGATCCATTGATTGACTAACACTTTTCTGCCCCTGATTTGGCAATCAGGGGTTGACTATCATGCACCATGCTCCGTGCACCATGCACCATGCACCATGCACCATGCTCCATGCTCCATGCACCATGCTCCGTGCTCCATGCACCATGCTCCGTGCACCATGCACCATGCACCATGCACCATGCTCC
>CAZGOR010000124.1:0-9827 GCA_964527875.1 uncultured Bacteroides sp.
CATAAGTCATAGATAAAGCTTTTTCAAAAGCTTTTTTTGCCTGATTTATCTTGCCCAACTGGTTATAAATCATGCCTTTCATGAGATATAAGTCATTATTATTGTATTCGACCTGCTCAAGATCCGATAATAAGCCGATAGCTTTTTGGGCATCACCTTTTTCAGCAAATACCTGTGCTTTTTTGAGTAATAATGAATTGGATGTTGGGTGCTGATGCAAGCCAATGTTAACAGCATTGATAGCCTGTGTAAAAAGATCGTTATCAAGATAGTAATCAATAATCTTATCAAACTGATAAACGTCGAAGTAGATAACTTTTTTATCCCTGATCATACGTTCGTAACGGTCAAGGATATTTCTTAACTCAACATCTTTCATATACTATTCTTAATCTTGCGAAGAATATTTCTAAGTAAGTAAGCTGCAAAAATAGTAATAAACAAATTACTTTAGGGTGATGTAGGATTAATAATTATTATAGCTTCTCAGGTCATTACCCGAAGTTATAACCTGAGTATCCCTTTTAAAATTCGACCACGATTTTAAAATATTTTACCGGGTCTGCCGACCATTCCCTCAATGCTTCAACGGTTTCTTCAGGCTTAACAATTCTTGAAATAATTTCATCAACAGGGAAGATATTTTCTTCAAGGAACCGGGTAACAGTTTCGAAATCGGAAGTTGTAGCATTTCTGGAACCTCTTATATCTATTTCTTTCTGTACAAACAGCTGAGTGGCTAAAGCCACCTCATCTTTGGCATAACCAATGCAAACAACACGGCCGCAAAATGCAACCTCTTCCACAGCAGTGCGGTATGTAACAGGATTTCCCGCTGCTTCGATAACTACGCCGGGACCTTCCTGAGAGGTTATTCCTGTTAATCTTCCGTGCAAATCCTGTTCTGCAGAATTGATGATAAAATCAGCTCCAAGCTTTTCAGCCATGGCCAGTTTATTATTTTCAATATCAACGGCAATTACTTTGGCACCAAGATATTTAGCTCTGGTTACAGCCCCTGCTCCTATCATACCACAGCCAAGCACCATTACTGTATCAACATTTGTTACATTTGCCCTGGCAATGGCGTGAAAGCCTATTGTAAGGGGTTCAACCAGTGCCAGTTGTTTTTCATGAAGGCGATCGCTGAATAGTATTTTTTGCCATGGCACTGCAAGGTATTCGCACATAGCTCCGTCACGTTGCACGCCCATAGTTTGGTTGAACTGACAGGCATTGGGACGTCCGCTTTTACAGGATGGACATTGTCCGCAATTTGTATAAGGTACTACAGTAACTTTCTGTCCTTTCTTCAGATGACCTGGTACACCGGAACCTGTTTCCTCAATGGATGCAGATATTTCGTGACCCGGGATAAGGGGATATTGTACCAATGGATTACCGCCCATATAGGTACTGAGATCTGAGCCACAAAATCCGACATATTTGATCTTAAGCAATACTTCTCCTGCTGTCGCTACAGGCACATCTTTTTCAATAAGTTCAATTTTACCTGGTTCAACTATCTGAATTGCTTTCATTTAATTTATATCAAATGATAAATTCTTGCTGCATTCAAGCCCAGGATGTCTTCCTGTTCTCCGGCACTTAGCTTACTTATAAAATCTTTAACAATATCCAGCCATTGCTTGTATTCACAAGCTACCAGACAAACAGGCCAGTCAGAACCAAACATAAGGCGTCCAGAACCAAAAGCTTCAAGTACTATTTCAAAGTATGGATACAACTGCTCAACAGTCCAGTTACTGTAATCTGATTCAGTAACCATTCCGGAAATTTTACAGAATACATTTTCTCTTTTTGCCAATTCAAAAATATTGTTTTTCCAGGGATTGATTAAATTATGTTTTATTTTGGGTTTGGCAATATGGTCGAGAATAAAAGGCTGATTGGGGTGAGCATCCACAAACTTAATGGTTTGGAGTAATTGTTGTTCCAAGATTAATATATCATAAGCCAGATCATATTTCCTTAATAGTCCGACTCCCCTATTAAAGTCATTATAAAGCATATATTCAGGATCGGGCTCTCCCTGTAAAACATGCCGTACACCTTTCAGATACGGATTATCCTTATATTTACACAGATATTCTTCACAATTCTCATTAATAAGGGGAATCCAACCTATCACACCTTTGATAAATTCATTTTCAGCAGCAAGCCGAAGTATCCAATCGGTTTCTTCTGTTGTTTGCCTGGCCTGGACTGTTATAACACCATCCACACTTGCAATATTAATTTCTTCTTTTAAATCCGGCGGAAGAAAATCTGCCCTGATCCATTTCATATCATCATCAATCCAGTCGTATTCAACCGGGTTATAAATCCAGAAGTGATGATGGGAATCTATAATCATGCTTAGCCTGGATTAGATATTCAATCTTTAATTCAGTAGTTAATTCAGTTGTGATTTTTGTTTTATTGTTAAATGGTTAAATTGTTAAACTGTTAAACTGTTAAATTGTTATTCTGCTAAGCAATATTTTATTAACCATTTAACAATTTAGCCATATTTTTTATCAAACATACGGATACTCTCTGCTTATCAATCCGATATCTTTCATGGCTTTCCAGAAATTGCCGGGCATTTCTTTATGTACTGAACCGACATTTTGTGAGATTCGTTTGGGATCACTTGTGTTCAGGGCAATACTGACAATACCGGGAGGGGTCATACCAAAGGCTACACAAGCTTCAGCAGGCTTAATTCCATATGTATCGCAAATACTATAAAAATTATCCCTGTATTCAAATAAAGGTTTATCATGTTCATTTCCACGGTCAACCAACCGGTAATCATAGAATTGGCCACCTGTCAGGAATCCTGCGTGAAACACTGCGGAATTGATGATCCCAATCCCTCTGGCAATTAATTCTTCGATAAAATCAAGTATATCAGGTGGATGGGTCATAATTGTAAAGCTAACGGCCAGCATAACCCAGTCAAGTTCAGTTTTGTCAATCAGTTCCCTGATCGTTTTCCAGTCTTTGGATCCAACACCTACGGCTCTTACTTTTCCGGATTTTTTAAGTTCACTCAGTGCTTTGTATGCATCAAGGATGTCATTGATTCTTTTTTTGCGATCTATTTCTGATGCTGCTGCTGCCAGGTATTCATCCGGGTCATGAACAGAAACAATATCTGTTTGATAACCTCCCACCAGTTCAAGTCCCTGTTCAAAGCATTCAATAATACCGTCATAGCTGATTTTTTGTACAGCATCATGTTTCAGATCAGCCCATACTCCCGGTTCAAAAGTTGGTTCAGGCGTTTTCAGAGGAGTTCTGAACCATCCCAGCTTGTTACTTATTAAAATTTCTTCCCGTTTAATTCCAATTTTATTTAATCCCTTCCCAATTACTTCCAGAGCCAGTCCGGCTCCATATTTGCCGGCTGTGTCAATAACAACAGGTGATTCGACACAACGAAACCATTCCTTCATAATTTCCAGTTTCACATCGTATTCCAACGCCTGATAAAGATTACCAAGACAACTTGTCCCGAAGATAATTGGAGGTACTTTCAGTGATGTTTTACCGAGAGGATTTTTCGTCTTTAGTTTTATCACAGTTTATAAAAGTTCGATATAGGTTAAAGCAAGGGGATGTGTAATAACTAAATTTTAACCTTGTTAATTAATAAATTTATTATTTCTCGCAGATTAACGCAGAAATAATAAACTGTAAATAAGCAATCAGCGAAAATTTGCGAAATGATTCGCGAAAATCTGCGAGAAGCCTTTTAAAAGCTTTTTATTGATAATGATCAATTTTTTTTATGTCATGACACAAACCCTATATTAAATCATAATTAATAAGAGCTCTAGTTCAAGATTATCATTTTTAAACCATTCGCAGCAGATTTAATACTAGTTTATAAATCTTTCATAAATCAATGATAATTCAATACCTATGGTCAGATCCAATCACCCTTCAAGGTGATTTTAATAGTATAAGCATGCTGACAGGGTTTTGTTTCCGGGAATGTGACATGTAATCCATCCTGATCCTGCTTCCATTCAAGTTCTTCTTTTACAGCAGGCATTGAGACAGATTTGATACCTTTCGTACTAATTTTTGCCTGATCATTTAAACATTTTATCAGGCATTTACCATCTGCAGGCCAATCGAGACATATGGCATAAAGATCGTTATCTTTGGTAGTAAACCGGATATCTTCAGCAGTATAGGATTTTCCTACATTCTCTCTTTCAGTCATATGTCCTTCAACCATTTTTGTTGGACCCTCGCCGAATATTTTCCACGGTCTTGTCCCGTATATTGCTTCCCCGTTTACGCTGAGCCATTCTCCTATACCGAGCAACAGCTCTTTTTGTTCTTCAGGTATTGTTCCGTCTGGTCTCGGTCCGATATTTAACAGCATATTGCCGTTTTTACTGACTATATCAATAAAATTATCGATCAGGGAATTAACCGTTTTATAGTCCGGATCGCTAATATAACACCATGATTTGAGATCAACAGAAGTATCGGTGATCCAGGGTTCTACACTGAGCGTATCCAGCTTCCCGCGTTCCAGATCAAGTATTGCTACCCCTTGAGGAAGATGATAATTTTTATATGTAACTACAACATCCTTCCCCCAATCCTGTGCCTTGTTATAATAATATGCCAGGAAATTTTTTTTATAAGGTTCAAATTCGGGTTCCTGCCAGCCAAAATCGAACCAGAGATAATCAGGCTGGTACTTATCAACAACCTCTTTTACTTTGGCCAGCCAGATTTTAAGGAACTCTTCAGAAGCCGGTGCACCTTGTTCATGTACAGGAGGATATATTTTATCGACACTTGTATAAGCCGGATCTTTGGTGTCGGTCTTTTCAAGCTCATACGACGGTTCATAATATTTCCAGTGAAAGGCATGATGGAATGATGTAACGAATTTCATATCCCTTGCCCTCAAAGCTTCTGAAAGTTCATTTAAAATATCACGATGAGGTCCCATATCCATGGCATCCCATTTGGTAAGATCACTGTTCCACATGGCAAAGCCATCATGGTGTTCTGCCACCGGTCCGGCAAACTGTGCACCTGATTTTTTGAATAGGTCTGCCCATTCACCGGCATTGAACTTTTCAGCAGTGAATAATGGGATGAAATCTTTATAACCAAATTCAGAAACATCTCCCCACGTTTCTTTATGATAAGCATAAAAATCATCTTCCCGTGTGGAATTTTTAATATACATTAACCGTGGATACCATTCATTCTCCCATGAAGGAACAGAATAAGGCCCCCAGTGGGTATAAATTCCGAATTTTGCATCCCTGAACCATTCGGGACATTTATACTGTTTAAGAGATTCCCAATCGGCTTCATAATTATTTTTTTTTGTACTGGTTTTTTTGCCAGGTTGCTGACAGCTCAGTATTATCATTATACCGAGTGAAAGAATTAAAAAAACTTGTAGTCTCATTTGCCTAATTTATTATTTTATTAATACCTGTTTCATAAAAGTTTAACAGTTTTGAGTTAAAAGGATCCATATTATGATTATTTCCTTTCTTCTCATAAAATTTAAATTTAGTTGAAAATTGAATATGATTAATTAATTCGAGGTAAAAATGCTAAATTCACAAAGTATTCGAAGACCGGTCTGAAATAAAAATTCCTGGCATACAAGCCTTTTCCCTCTTTAGAATTTATGTCCGGACATAAATGATTTATGCTCAATTCATATCACTGAAAAAGAAAACCAAACCTCACCTCAAGCCTGTTGTATTTTTGTGTAAGAATGGTGGTGTAGCCTGATGGTTCGTAAGTTCTGATGGTTTTGACACCCTGATACCGGTACAAAATGTTTATTTCAAACGCATTACGGTTATTTTTCCATATCAGCATACCAATGCCTGCTCCCCAGAGATATCCTCCCAAAGTGTTATTTTTTTCCTCCCAGTATGATACCGGGTCTTCAAGGACAAAGGAATAACCTGTTTTCACATTAACGAAAGGAGTAAATCTATTGACCTTCTCAAGACTTATCCACCTGTTGAGGCTGTTTAAAAAGTCCTTTAATTTTTAAACACCCTCTTAGGGGGAGAGTCAAATATATTCAAACAATACATCAAATTTCAGTACAAAGTATGCAAAGCAGTAACGCAACCAACCTGACAAATTTTGCATCTATTAAGAGAATAATCCATAAACCTTGATATCATGAAAAAGCAAATAAAATTTCATTCACTTTCTTATATCCTGATAGCGTCTATTCTTATTTTCTTCTCCTGTCAGGATAAGATATATGAGACTTATGAACTGAACAACCCGGTTTATTTGAGTTATGATGAGCTAAGGGAAGCTGTTTCTGATATCCTGCCGGTAAATCTTGAACATCCGGGTAAAATTTACATAAAGGGTGATTTGTTATTTTTAAATGAGGTCAGAAAGGGTATCCACGTGATTGACAATTCAGATCCCTCGAATCCTCAGATTCTGAAATTTATCGAAATACCCGGCAATATCGATCTGGCTGTCAAAGACGATGTTCTTTATGCTGATAGTTACATTGATCTTGTGGTTCTCGATATCAGTGATCTCTCGGATATTAAAGAGATTGAACGCGTAGAAGATGTCTTTTCCTATTCCATTCCTCCTTACGAATCCCAGCAAAGGGTCGGTGAAATAGACCAATCTATGGGAGTTGTTATCGGATGGAAAACCGAAACCGTAACAAAGGAAATAACAGAATCTTTCCATTATCCATTTCCAAAGCTCGGAGGGGAAACCTTTGGGGCATACAGGACAACATCTTTTTCCGGTTCAACAAACGGGGGTAACGGCTCCACAGGTACAGGAGGATCGATGGCAAAATTTATTATTTATAAAAATATTCTCTACGCGATTGACCAGTCAAGTCTTAATTTCTTTGATATCAGTAAATCTGAAGAACCGTGGCAAGTAGGTAATCAGGGAATTGGCTGGAATATTGAGACTGTCTTTATTGCAAGGGATCACCTTTTTATAGGAGCACAAAGCGGAATGTATATATACAGCCTGTACGACCCGGTAAAACCAGAATATGTTTCAACTTACTGGCATGTAACCAGTTGTGATCCTGTGGTTGTTGAAGGTAATTATGCTTATATTACTCTTCGCACCGGTACCTTATGTGAGACTGATGTCAACCAGCTGGATGTGGTAGATGTCAGGAACCTGAAAAAACCGGAGAAGCTCAAATCATATACGATGTATAATCCTCATGGGCTCGGGATTGATGATGCAACATTATTTGTCTGTGATGGCGAGGAAGGATTAAAGGTCTATAATGCGGCAGATCCATACAACATCAAAGCAAACAAGCTGGCACATTTCCCGGAGATCAATGCTTTTGATGTGATTCCTATCAATGAACTACTGATTATGGTTGGTAAGGATGGCATTTATCAGTACAATTATACCGATGTGAAAAATATTGAATTATTAAGCACCCTGCCCATCTTCAGTGATTAGGCAGGTATTCACCATAGGTTGTGCTAAAAGGAGATCTACCCGTAGATCTCCTTTTTTGCTGCAAGCAGTGTGTTTTTTAGTAATGCTACCCTTGTCATAGGCCCGACACCACCGGGCACCGGTGTGATATAACTGCATTTTAGAGCCACCTCATCAAATTTCACGTCGCCTGTCAGTTTAAATCCTGATTTCGTTTCATTGGAAGGGATCCTTGTCGTACCTATATCAATAACCACCGCACCTTCTTTAACCATATCGGCTGAAACGAATCCGGGTTGTCCCATTGCCGCGATCAATATTTCAGCATTAGTTGTGATTTCTTTCATATTCCTGGTACGGCTGTGACAGACTGTAACTGTGCAATTACCGGGATATTTTTTTTGCGCCAGTAGAATGCTCAATGGTCTTCCGACAATATTACTCCTTCCGATAATGACACAGCTTTTCCCTTCTGTTTCAATCTTATATCTTTTGATCAATTCAATAACACCTGCCGGTGTGGCAGATACAAAACAGGGAAGGCTGATCATCATCCGACCGACATTTATTGGGTGAAAACCATCAACATCTTTTGAAGGATCAATGGCCTCAATTACTTTTTCCTCTGATATATGAGATGGTAAAGGAAGCTGGACAATGACTCCGTCGATCTCATCATTCCGGTTAATCTCAGTTATTTTGTTAAGCAGCTCGTTTTCAGAAACGTCATCCTCATATCTGATCAAGGTAGATCTGAATCCCACTTCTTCACAATCTTTAATTTTCAGATTAACATAAGTTTCACTTGCACCATCATGCCCGACCAGAATAGCAGCAAGGTGAGGTGCCTTATGACCCTCTTGGATAAGTGAATTAACTTCTTCTTTGATTTCTTCCCTGATACGGGCAGCTGTCGATTTGCCGTCAATTAATTCCATAAGTCTATTTTGTGTGATTAATTAAGTTTTATCTATTCAATAGTGCTTCAATTGTTATTTTAACAGTTATTAATTACTTCATAATTGATCTCGCCGAATCAGTAAAAACACTTGTTATAAGTCGCTATAGGTCCTTCTATAGCGACTTGTATGATTTGTCATAATCCAAATCCGGGATGGTCATTATTGACAGCGAGTTCCCTCCTCACTGCATTCGTCGGGATGACTTGTTTCAAACCTTCACACTTTCATACTTTTTTACTTTCCTCTTATCACAACCATTGCGACAATTGGTACTACAGCAACCTTACAACTTGTACCCTGCAACTTTGCCCACTGAAAACATTTTCAGGATGAACTTACAAATAAATATCCATTTGCAGTTCAAAGGATGCATAATAATTATTCACGATTTTTTCAATGGTATCTTCAGTTAATTCAATATTGCTACCAAATTAATTGTTAAATTGTTACATTACAATTTCGTATATTATAAAAGTTTAACCATTTAACAATTTAGCAATTCTCTTTTGTGCTTCGGTTATCAGCAATTGTTAATTCACAAAATAACTGTTTTATAATGGACACATTGTCTTGAACCGGACATTTTTTAATTGCTAATAAAATTTATAAGAACCTGTTAATCAGCCGATAACGCTTAATGGCATATAGATTGCAAAGTCTATTCTGTAAATCCCGTTTTATGGATAGAGTGTTATCGGATACTGTAAAGCAAAAAAGGAAATACAGACGAATTTTCAGAATTGCAATATGGATTTTAGTATTCATAACCATCGTCACCTCATTAAGGTTTATTATAAAGCCCTCTTTACAAAAAGATGAATTCCTTACTGCCTTTACGGAAACCGGAAATATCGAGGCTTCAGTAACAGCATCCGGAACTGTTATTCCGGAATTCGAAGAAATAAAAACCAGTCCCATCCAATCCCGGATTATAAAGATTTTGCGCAATGTGGGTGATAAAGTTGAAGAAGGGGATTCTATTTTATCGCTTGATAAAAAGAGTACCGAATCATCCCTTGAAAAACTGAAGGATGAGCTGAACGTGAGAAAAAACAATATAAACAAGCTTAAGCTGCAACTTGAAAAGAACCTGATCGATTTAAAAACACAATATGAAATTAAAAAACTGCAGGTGGAAAACCTGGAAACCGGCTTGGAGGAGGAGAAATTCTTATATAAAATCGGAGGCGGAACAAAAGAAAAAATTGAAAGAGCCGAACTAAGTTTAAAAATATCACAGCTGGAACTGGAACAAATCAGGAAAAATATAGAAAACCAGGGAAAATCGATGCAGGCCGATTTGTTGGGATTGAACTATGAAATTAGCATCCAGCAAAAAAATGTGGATGAATTACAGGATAAACTCGACCGGTCGACTATAACGACCGATAAAGA
>CAZGOR010000125.1:0-9752 GCA_964527875.1 uncultured Bacteroides sp.
TTTCTTCGTTGTACTTACTGTTTATGACCGGACCAAGATTGATGGGAACATCCCATTCTCCTTCCTGATTTTTTATGGAAATATAAATATCCAGTCCTCCATAACCGCCTTTCCGGTTACTTGTAAAATACAGTGTATCACCTGTTCTGGAATAACAGGCATGTGATTCCCAGTACTTTGTGTTGATGTTATCGTTTAGTTTAGTCATGTTAGTCCAGAAGCCGTCAACAAGTCTTGAATAATAAATATCACCGATAAAATTATCGCTGCAATAAATCAGTAATTCCGAACCATCATATGATAATCCGGTTGGATAAGCATCTTCGTCAACACCCAGTTCAGGAATGATCAGTCTTGGATAAGACCAGTATCCATCAATCTTTTCTGAAAAAAATACAGCATCATAAAACTGTTGTTCCTGGATGTAAACCATTTTAGTTTCATCACCGGAAACAACCGGATTGATATCTGAAAAACGGGTATTTATTCTTTCGCCCACATTGGTTATGTCAATGTCAACAGGATTGTTTTTTAGTTCAATGGCATTGTTACATGCCGTGATCTGTTCATCCACCAGTTCATGATTATAGATTTCCGGATCGGATAGCTCTTTAAACAGCTGGTAAGTTTCAATGGCTTTGTCGATCTGATTATTGATCCTGTAAGCATTGCCAAGGTAAAAATATGTTTCGGGAGGTGATGCAATTTCTTTATAAGAATTGTCCTTGTAGTCAAAATTAATGTTTTGAATGGCTTTTTCAAGGTAACTGATTGCCTTATCCTTTTGGTAGGGATCGTTCAGGTAACAGACACCGATCTTATAATTGTAATTGTCGTTTTCCGGGAATGCACTGTTCAGGCGGAGGTATATTGGAAGTGCTTCATTATATTCCTCGAAAAGAAAATATGATTCTGCTTCAAGAAACATCTCCCTGTAATCGGGTTCAGCCTGAGAATACAAGTTGAAAAATATTGTTAATTGCAGGGTCAGAAAAATTAAAAGATGTTTCATTTTAAATTGACCTTGTTGCAGATAAGACAAATTTAATAATTCCGGTGAAAGAATTGAATTTTAAATGAAATACCATGTATCAAAGGAAAAGATTTTTGACTGATGGATGAAATTTAAAAGTAAAAAGTAAAAAGTATAAAGTAAAAAGTATAAAGTGGCAGGTTTCAAAATTAATTGAAGGCTATCTAAAAAGTCTTTGAGTTATACTGTTCAATAAAATCCTGTCCCGATAGCTATCTGGACGAAAGGAATCGGGAGTTGCAATTGTTGCAGTGGTTGCAATGGAAGAAATTGCACGATTCCCATTCTTTAAGGATTGAACAAGTTCTGCCGCCTGCCGGCAGGCGGACATATTAAAAGCATTATTTACTAAATCTTTCGTCCGATATTCCTCAACCCGGCGATCAGGATACCTGCATCAGTCAGGATTCTGTAATTTTTCGCATACATAAAATTGAGGCGTTCGATGGCATCTTCGGGGATATCTATATTTTCGAGTCCGTCAGCGGGTGTAAAAATACCTTTTTTAACTCCCGGAAGATTATAATTCCTCATATTTGAATGGGAATAATAACCGACCCAGGAGCAGGATCCTGAAAGGACTTTAAATATATTGATCAATCCATTCCAACGGTTTCTGACAATAAACAGAAGAACAGGATACATGATCAGCAGGAGGAATGATGAAACCAGATCAAATAGTCTTTTATTTCTACGGTTTGAAACGTTATTGACAGAACTGAAATCGATCATGTAAAGATCACCGGAAGTGTGGATTGAGCTGGTACCAATAATTGAGAGGCTTTCACGGGGAGCGATTTTAAAATTGATCCTGACGCCGGAGAGCTTCATCATATGACTTATAATTTCCTGGGAGGATATATCGGAAGAGCAGAATATGATCCCATCGATCCTGTTGATTCTGACAATTTCTTCCAGCTGTTGTGCATGCCCGAGGTATCTTGAGGAGGGATCGGGTTTGGGGCTGACGTATCCGGTGATCTCGGAATGCGCTTCAGTTCCTTTGAGTACAGACTCTACCCGCCCGGCTTCTTCTAATGATCCGGCAATAACGATCCGTTTTTTCCTTCTTGTCATGAGCTCAAAACCTGGTATTCCTGAGAAATGAAACAGGAGTCTGATCAGAATGCCGCTTGCTAATGCCCATGCGGCACCCATCAACAGCAGAGCCCTGGAAAATCTGAGACTTTCGGGCAGCAAGGCATAAATGACAAGAATGATCAATGTTCCTGTGAATATTCCCCTGAAGACAGAACGGAGTTTTAAGGGACGGTCATAACCTCCGGAAAAATATAATGAAATGATCCAGATCAGTATATAAGCAGGTACGGCAAACATCATATATTCCCGGGGGTATCCGCCGCCGTCCGGAAATTTATAACTTTCCCAGATTGGCTTGATGATGTAAAATCCCGAAAAAAATAAAGCAGCTTCAAGAACAGGAAGGGTGACATTTTTGATGAACCGCCTGGCTAATGCAAGAATGGCCCTCAGATAGATCGCAATATTGATCAGGAAGATGTAACTTTTTGCCATCTTCCTGGAAAAGTGTTTCCTTGCAAAAATGATCATCGCATGATAAAATGTGATCACATAATTCATACTGCCTTTTCTTGTACTCTCCCCTTTGTAATGGATAATTCTGGTTTCTGGATAATAAACATTCCTGAATCCGTTTTTGAGCATACGGTAGGAGATATCGATATCTTCACCATACATAAAAAAATCTTCATCAAGGAATCCCGTTTTGTCAAGAGCAGCTTTTCTGATCATCATAAATGCACCGGGCAGGATTTCAACATAGTGGATCTTGTTTTCATCAAGATAACCAAGGTGGTATTTTGAAAAAATCCTTGATCTGGGAAATAATGCGGAAAGTCCGAATATTTTATAAAATGCAATCCTGGGTGTGGGCAAGGACCTTTTGGATTCAGGGAGGAAATTCCCTTTACCATCAATCATTTTTACACCAAGACCTCCGATATCAGAATGGTTATCCATGTATCCGAGACATTTTTCGAGGGTGTCTTCTTCGATCACCGTATCCGGATTTAACATAAGGATATATCTGCCTGTTGCCAGCTTAATAGCCTGATTATTTGCCTTTGAAAATCCCAGATTTTCGTTGTTCCCGATAAGCCTGACATCGGGGAATTTCTCGCGGATCATGGCACATGAACCATCCACAGAGTTGTTATCAACCACAAATACTTCTATATTGATGTTAGCCGAAGCTTTCTGAACAGAATGCAGACATTGCTCAAGAAAATATTTTACATTGTAACTGACAATAATGATTGAAAGGTCTTTATTCATATTCTTTAATTTAACCACAAAGGTACACTAAGGTTGCCACAATCCCGATATATCGGGACAAAGGTTTATATTCAGACTCCTTTGTGTTACTTCGTGCTTTCCCCTGCCTGCTGCGCCTTCCTCCGGCCGCCAGAGACTTGCCGAAGGCGTTGCGCGAAGCTTGCACCTCCGCTAAAGCTTTAGCGACACGCGGACAGTGAAGCAAGGCCGGCAGGCAGGTTTGTGTTCCTTTGCCCGCCCGTACCGACCGGTACGTTCCTGCCCGAATGACACGGTCAGGCGGGCGGGCGGGTGGTTTAAAATATATTAGCTTTTCAGATACGGATTATTATGATGATCTAAAAATAATGGCACAGATTCTTAATCATAGAATTTAACTTAAAAAATACCTTCAACGATTACCTGGTTCTTTGTCAGGTCATCCAGTGTTTCCCTTTTCCTGATCAGGTAGTCTTTTTGCTTATGGATGAGGATTTCTGCTGGTTTATAACGTGAGTTATAATTGGAAGCCATTGCAAAGCAATATGCGCCTGCATTTAAAAAAGCAAGATAATCACCTTCCGAGATTTCGGTAATCTTCCTGTTCCAGCCAAACGTATCTGTTTCACAAATATATCCGACAACCGTGTATATCCTGGTTTTTACTGAAGTCTTTGAAACATTGATGATCTGATGATATGCGTCGTAAAACATTGGCCTGACCATATGGTTCATCCCGGTATCAAGTCCGGCAAATACTGTAGAAAGTGTTTGTTTCAAAACATTTACACGGGCGATAAAATAACCGGCTTCACTGACAAGATATTTCCCGGGCTCAAAAATCAGTGTGAGGTCACGGCCATAAGCTTTACAGAACCGGTTGAACCGGGCCGACAAACTTTTGCCAAATGTTTCTATGTCGGTGAAAATATCATCTGGCTTGTAAGCCACTTTGAATCCGCTGCCGATATCGATATATTTCAGATCTTTAAAGTTCCGGGCTGTATCAAGAAGGATTTCAATACCCTTCAGAAAAACATCAACATCCAGAATATCTGATCCTGTGTGCATGTGCAACCCTTCCACAATCATATTATTTGTTTGTATAACCCTTTCAACATGGGGCATCTGGTAGACTGATATGCCGAATTTTGAATCAATATGGCCGGTGGATGTTTTATGATTTGCCCCGGCCATAATGTGCGGATTTATCCGGATGCAAATGGGGATATTCTTTCCGTATTTATACCCGAATTGCTCAAGGATAGGAATATTATCAATGTTCACGCGGACACCGAGATCGACAGCTTTATCAATTTCATCAAGTGATACACAGTTGGGTGTGAAAAGGATATCTTTTTTATCAAATCCGGCCAGAAGTGCAAGCTGGACTTCCTGAATGGAAACTGCATCCAAACCAGCACCGAGTTGACGGAAAAACCGGAGTATGTTAATGTTTGTCAGAGCTTTACATGCATAATATATCCTGGTGTTGACGTTGCGGAAAGCTTTTTGCAGTTTACGGTACTGGGCTTCCATTCTGGCTGTTTCATAAACATACAGGGGTGTACCGTATTTTGCTATCAGATCAAGTACAGGAATACCATCGATGATATACCGGTTGTTCTCTATTTCCATGGTGTTTGGGTTATCGTTGGTTTTACATTCATACTGGGTTTATATAATATTACAGGGATATGGAATACTGAAATGCTGGAATAATGGAATAATGATTTATGTTGATATACTATATTCTATATACCTGCTATTCCATTTCTTATATCGAGCTAAGATTAATCAATTATTGTAGGATTGATTTGATTCCTGCACGATATAATTATCATCCCAAGTACCACTTATTCTTTTATATTGTAGTTTTTCGATTAATATTTCTTCTTTCTTCCATTTTTTCATCATTCCCCGATACGCTTCGCTATCGGGACTGTTCGACTTTGACAATTTGTTTCACTTCGTTCACAAATTGCCAGTCTCATGAACATTCTTCTATTATTTTATTTTTCCAAAAACCGGTAATCACTTAAAACTTCTAATTTCAGATACACTTCCACACTCTTGGACCCAGTACTCACTCCCACTAATTTACCAGTTCACAAATTCACCAATTTACCACTATTCCATCATTCCAATCTTCCATCCTTCTTCCTGTCAGTCAGCGTGGAATCAAACGGGGTGCGGTTGATGATCGATCGTCCTAATGTGATCTCATCGGCATATTCCAGTTCATCTCCAATTGCAACTCCTCTGGCCAGGGTTGTGATCTTAACAGGATATTTATTGAGGCGCTTATAAATATAAAAATTGGTTGTATCACCTTCCATGGTTGTGCTTAGTGCAAGAATAATTTCATGGATATCACCTTCAGAAACACGTTTTTCGAGCGAATCAATGAAAAGATCACCCGGACCTATTCCATCCATTGGTGAGATGATTCCACCGAGGACATGATAGACTCCATTATATTGATTTGTGTTTTCAATTGACATCACGTCGCGGATATTCTCAACCACGCATATCGTCTGATGATCCCGTAATTTGTTAGAACAAATCTGGCATATATCCGTGTCCGAGATATTGCGGCAGATTTTGCAGTGTTTGACATTTTTTTTTAGCTCGATAATGGTCTGGCCAAATAATTCCACATCCTCGGTTTCCTGTTTTAGCAAATACAACACCAGTCTGAGTGCTGTTTTATTTCCTATGCCCGGAAGTTTTGCAAATTCCCTGACAGCCTGTTCAAGCAGTTTTGATGGATAATTATAAAACGTCATCTCTCACTATTATAAGTATCTGGACTCATTCGGGCATTAAAAGTAATATCAAATAGAATGAATACCAATTTTTTCTTTTAGATTGTTTTTATTATCCTTACACAATTTTCTGACAAAAACACATGTCTGCAATAACCATTTTAATCATCATTACCTGTTATTTTTTGGTTATCCTGGTTATTTCCCAAGTAACAAGTAAGAATGCTGATAATTTAACATTCTTTCTTGGAAACAGAAGATCTCCCTGGTATATAGTGGCTTATGGCATGATAGGGTCATCCATGTCCGGTGTAACATTTATTTCTTTACCGGGCTGGGTTGGTGACAGCCAGTTTTCATATATGCAGATGGTAGCCGGTTATCTGGTCGGTTATTTTGTTATTGCAAATGTTTTACTTCCGTTATATTACAAGCTTAAGCTTACTTCCATCTATACATATCTTCAATCACGGTTTGGATTTTGGTCTTACAAGACAGGTGCATCATTCTTTTTGCTTTCCAGAATTATAGGGACAGCTTTCAGACTTTACCTGATGGCCGGTGTACTTCATCTGAGTGTTTTTGCACAATGGGGCATACCTTTCTGGGTTACTGTTGTGATTACTCTGTTGTTGATATGGCTTTATACTTTCCGTGGAGGTGTCAGAACGATTATATGGACTGATACTCTTCAGACAACCTTTATGTTGCTCGCGGTTGTGATCAGCCTGATCTATATCGGCAGGGTGTTGGATACAGATTTCACAGGTCTTTTCGGAATGATCAGGGATAGTGATTATTCGAAAATATTCTTTTTTAAAGATTGGAATGACGAGAACCATTTTTATAAACTATTTCTGGGCGGTGCTTTTATTGCCATTGTCATGACGGGGCTTGATCAGGATATGATGCAAAAGAATTTGTCGTGCCGTGATCTGAAGTCGGCAAAGAAAAACGTTTACATGTTAAGTTTATCACTGGTTCCCGTCAACCTGCTGTTTCTTGCTCTGGGTGCTGCATTATATATCTTTGCACATCATCAGGCCATCACGATTCCTGAAAGAACAGATGATCTTTTTCCTCTCATCGCAACACAGGGCTATTTATGGCAAACGGTTTCGGCATTTTTTATTATAGGTCTGGTTGCCGCGGCATATTCCAGTGCGGATGGATCGCTTACTGCTTTGACCACCTCATTTACGGTTGATATACTTGGTACCGGGAAAAGGAGTGAGAAAAAGACCATGGCTGTCAGAAAGAGAGTACATGTTGCCATTACCGTGGTTGTGCTCCTGGTAATTATTTTATTCAGGATCGTGAATGACCAGTCTGTGATCAGTGCTGTTTTTACAGTTGCGGGTTACACGTATGGCCCGTTGCTTGGTTTGTATTCTTTCGGGCTTTTTACAAAATATAACGTAAAGGATAAGTGGGTTCCCATTGTTGCAGTATTATCCCCGATCATATGCATCTTCCTCTCCTCTTACTCTGAACAGTTATTCAACGGATACCAGTTCGGTTTTGAACTGCTGGTATTGAACGGGCTGATCACGTTTTTGGGTTTGATGGTGATCAGGAAGAGGGGGAAAGTCAGGTAGGTAAATGACCACCCATTCAATATCGGCAAATATCTTTTACTTTCACCTTAATTTGCTTTGCCAGCCGAGTATATCTCCTTCAGAACATCTTTATATTGTTCATGAAGGGGTTTTCTTTTTAGTTTTAAAGTAGGTGAAAGTTCCCCGGTCTGTGGCGACCATTCTTCTTCAACCAGCCTGATCCTTTTGATTTTTTCATGTTCACCCAGGTTCTCATTTACTTCGTTTACTTCCTGCCTGTATCTTTCGATCACTTCTTTGAGTGAGATAAGTTCTTGATTATCACGGAATTTAATATCATGCCGTGAAGCCCATTCATGAAGGAAAGGAAAGTTGGGTGAAATGATTGCACTGGCAAATTTTTCGTTTTCGCCAACAACCATTACCTGCTCAATAAAAAATGAAATTTTAAGTTTATTTTCGATAACCTGCGGCGCAATATATTTTCCGCTGGATAGCTTGAATATTTCTTTTTTACGATCAGTTATTTTCAGGTATTTCTGGTCGACCAGTTCACCAATATCTCCCGTATGGAACCATCCTTCCTCATCAATGACTTCTTTTGTCATTTCCGGATCCTTGTAATATCCGAGCATTATGTTCGGTCCTTTGCAGAGGATCTCTCCGTCATCAGCTATTTTAACTTCAACACCTTCGACAACAGGGCCCACAGTACCAAAAATAATCTCATGCTTGTTCAGGTCGTTCACTGCAATGACGGGTGAGGTCTCCGTGAGTCCATAGCCTTCAAGCACATGGATTCCGGCTGCCCAGAATATTCTTGCAAGTCTTGGTTGCAGGGAGGCACTGCCAGATACCATGATATCCAGATTGCCACCAAGGGCATCCCTCCATTTTGAGAATATTAATTTGTTGGCAATCTTAAGACGAGATTTATACCAGCGGCTCATTTTTTTGTTCACGTCGTAACGTAATCCCAGGTTAACAGCCCAGAAAAAGATCTGTTTCTGGAGATATGGCAGATCCTTCCCTTTACCGATAATCTTATCATAAACCTTTTCCAGGAGTCTCGGAACTGTGGCAAATATATGGGGTTTGATTTCTTTTGCATCATCGGCAATTGTACCCATGTTCTCAGCATAATAAATACTGATCCCTTTAAATTGGAAATGATAGTTCAGCATACGTTCATATACATGGCTTAACGGCAGAAATGATAATGCCCTGTGCCTGTGATCCAACGGGTGGACATTCATGGTGGCCTTCACATTACTGATCATGTTATCATGTGATAGCATTACTCCCTTGGGAACACCGGTTGTTCCGGATGTATAAAGCAAAGTTGCCATGTCATCAGGTTTAATGGAGCTTTTGATTTTTTCCAGTTCATCCTTGAAATTCTCCGCATTCTCTTTACCCAGCTCGGTAAGCTCCGACCAGTGGTTTGCACCTTCAATTCGGTTAAACGTAAATATTCCTTTGAAGCTTAATAACTTTTCACTGATTTTACTGATCTTCTCGTATAGCAGTTTGTCTGAAACGAAAATAAGAGAAGGTTCAGCATGGCCCAGAATATAGGCATATTCTTCCGAACTGATCGTGGGATAGATTGGAACAGTGATCATTCCGGCTTGCGATGCACCCATGTCTGCAAAGTTCCATTCCGGGCGGTTGTTGGAAATAAGGGCAATTTTGTCTCCTTTTTTCAGTCCATAGGCCATAAGACCATAACTAAAATTGTTTGCAGTTTCAACATACTTGGCGGAGGGATGTTTTACCCAGACGCCTTGTTCTTTCACGGCAAGTATGTCATCCTTGACATACTTATCCCGTAAGAGATTCAGAATGTCAAATGTTCTGGTTACTTCCATTTTTCTAATAATATTTTTAGTTTAACCAAATATAAGAATTTATTTTGGATAGAAATAAATTGACCTGGCACGGTGAACAACCGGGTTTACTTTTGATCCATCATTGGTTAACATTACTGCCGATTGACAATCGGCAGAACTTATTCAACTTTTTCAGGATTGTGATCCTTCAATGAGACTGTCTAAAAAGTAGTATAAACCACAGAGTCCACAGAGTTTTCACAGA
>CAZGOR010000126.1:0-660 GCA_964527875.1 uncultured Bacteroides sp.
AATCGCAGTATATCAGTCCCGATCCTTCCAGGCTGATAAAATAGACATCAGGCATATGAACAAAAACCTGTACCGGATGGCCATCACTCCTGCGCAGGCATCTCCTCGTGGAATTATCAATAATCAGATTGTCACTCCTGACATTTGTGCGGATATACCTGAGCAGGTTCTCATCCGCTTCAACAACTACTTTGTTGATGGTGTCAATGACGATAATGATATCGAAATCACATTCTGAAATGATACCACTGAACTGATTGATCTCCCTCTCCTGCGAAGCCATAATACCGTTACCTTTCAAACAGTTAAAATAATATTCGTCACAGGATGTCAGCAAGAAGATTAATGACAACAAGGTCAATATCGGAAGTAAAAGTGTTTTCTTCATTATTGTCGTGTTTTTAGTTCAAAGTTCAAAGTTTAAAGTTCAAGGTTCAAAGTTTCCTGCTCTGTGCTGTCCTGATTTTGCTTGACACTTTTTGTTTATTGATAAAAATTATTCAACCCTTTAAGGGTTGAGATCATTGCTATCAACCATACCCGGCACTTCGTACCGGGTTATTCATAGTTAAATCCCTTCGGGATTCCTTCTTCTTGCTTCATGCTCCCTACTCCTTACTCTCCCTCTGTCCCTTCAATAGGTCACCCCCTTCGGGGGCT
>CAZGOR010000126.1:760-4017 GCA_964527875.1 uncultured Bacteroides sp.
ATTGATACAAATGAATAACTCCTGTGCTATTAGAGGTCATCCCCTTCGGGGCCTCCACTCCCTACTCCTTACTCCTTACTCCTTACTCTCCCTCCGTTCCTTCAATAGGTCACCCCCTTCGGGGGCTATTGATACAAATGAATAACTCCTGTGCTATTAGAGGTCATCCCCTTCGGGGCCTCTACTTCCTACTCCATGCTCCATGCTATTAAAATTCATGATGAACATATATCTATAAACTACCTGTAACATTTCTTCGTTTATCAATTGTGATGATACATTTTTTCGGTGCAGTGATCTCCACCCGTGAGGAAGAGTTGTCCTTACCGATTTTCCCGGTCAAACGGTTTTCATAGGCATCTTCGGTGATCACGTCGAGATCGCCAAGATCCTCAGGTATTCTGAGTGCCACATCGGGATGATAATGAATATCAAGATACCAGGATGAGGCGCAGTTAAAGATCATGTAGAGATCAGCATATTCCGAATTAATATTGATATATGAGAAATTATTACTGACAGAGTCGATCTTGAAATCGCCATACCTGGGCGTATAATTGACTTCCTCGTTCAGTTTATAGATCCAGATATCTGAAAAATAGCTGTCACCGAAAAGATTATTCAACTCAGATATCACGTATTTATCCCTGCTTGATCGTGTTTTCAGGATATCCACCTCATAGATCCTTATTTCGGATGATTTGGTCTCAAGGGATAATTGTCCGGCCTGCTTGATCTCAAGATCGGCATAGACCAGGTTAATGGTTGCATTATTCAGGTAATTGATGATGCCATTCCCGAAGTTCAGGTTAATATTTGACTGGCCTTCAAGGCGGTTTACCTTGATATCTCCGTTAGACAAATTCACTGTCACGGCACCTTTCAGGTCATCAATATAAATATCTCCGAATTTATTGGAAAGGTTGATGATCATGTTCGACGGCACCATGATTGTATAATTGATCTCGACATCGTTTTTGGAGGGTATAATATTCCCTGACAGGTCCCTGAGATCGGAGAAGAAAGTATTGTATCTGCTTGCAAATTTTGTATCGGCTATAATGTAATAGTTGGTTCCGGTAAGTTCAAAATCGATATTATCCATGAGTTTATCAAGTCTGTGCATGCTTGTTGATCTGATGAACAGGTCAATTTCTATTCTGACAGAGTCCTTTTTCCACGGCATGACATGGATCTTCCCGTATTTATTGGAGACATCCAGTCTTGTATCGGCATAAACGGGGAATGACCGGATTATTTTCTTACTCTCCGTGTAGGTCTGGGTAAATCCTGCAGATCCAAGTACTGCCAGCTCCAGACAGAGGAGCAGCAATTTTTTAAATTTCATACGCTCTTTTTTCATCATTTTCACTTTTAGAGGTTTCCTGCAAATAATCCAGCAGGTCTTCCAGGATATCAAGTTTCAGCCTGTAGTTCTGGATCATTGCCTCAACAACTTCATCATTGGCGATATTGTCGATCAGGTCTTTCTGCAATTCGGCATAGATGCTATCGAGTTCTTCAAGGTTGTTTTTCAGTTCATTACCCAGTTCGGGATGGTCTTCAAGCAGGGGTTCGATCTCCCTGATCTTTTCATCAACAAGACTGGCATAGTAGATCTCAGCTTCCTGCAGTTCGGGGATCTCAACCGGCTGAATTCGTTTAACTCTTTTGCCTGTAAGGATATCATGTCTTTGCAGATAATCATGTACAAAGAATGATAAGGTAAAAATGATAATGACTGCAGCCGCTCTCCAGAGGATCGTTCTCCAGCGCGGTGATCTCCGGTGTTTTTGTATCCTTTTGCTGATCCCGTCCCATGTCTTTTCGCCCGGATCATACAGGTCGAACTGGTCACGGTTTTCAGCTATGAACTGCTCTAGCCTGTCTTTTTTCATTTCCATTGGATTTTAATAGTTCTTTGATCTTCTGTTTGGCCCGCAGATACTGGGTTTTTGATGTCGATTCCGAGATATTCATGATCTCTGATATCTCCGTATGGTCATATCCTTCGAGTGCATACAAGCTGAAAATGATCCTGTATCCGTCCGGCAGTTGTTCTATCGCTTTGCGGACCTTCATGATATCCATCTCAATATCTTCATAATCCACTTTTTCCTCCTCTTTCAGATCGGCCTCACCAAGGCTTTCAGGAAATACCAGCTCCACTTTTTTTTTCCTGATTGAATTGATGCATTTGTTGACCACGATCTTTTTCAGCCATGCTCCGAAGGATGATTCATACCTGAAAGAATCCAGTTTAATGAAAGCATCGCAAAGTGATTCCTGAAGCATATCTTCGGCTTCTTCACGGTTGTTCAGTATGCGGTAACAGATGTTGAACATGGCTTTGGCATAAAGATGATAGAGCTGAAACTGAGCTTTTTGATTACCAACCTTACTCAATTCAATGATTTCCCTGTGTATATCCTGGTAGACCGGAGCCAATTTCTAAGATGTTTTCAATTTCAAAAGACAGAAAAATGATATTGGGGTTGCATGTTCAGTGATATATTTTAAATGTTATGAAAGTTAAGAAGGAATATTGATAAATACAATGATGTTGGTGTTTGTGAGAGGGAGATGGGGAGAAAGGGAGAATGGGAGAATGGGAGAATGGGAGAAAGGGAGAATGGGAGAAAGGGAGAAAGGGAGAATGGGAGAAAGGGGGAATGGGTGAAAAAAATCAAATTTTTTTACGATAATTCATGGTAATTGACATTAATATATAAAACAACCATAAAAATAATTAATCATGAAACATGTTAGGACTCATAAAGATTTAAATGTCTACCAGTTAGCATTTAAAACGGCAAACAGGATTTTTCAAATATCAAGAACATTTCCTAAAGAGGAATTATATTCACTGACAGATCAGATTAGAAAAAGTTCAAGATCTGTTGCAACTGATATTGCGGAGGCTTATAGAAAAAGAAGATATGAAAAGGCATTCATTTCAAAATTATCAGATGCAGAAGCTGAAGCAGCTGAGACTCAGGTGTGGTTGGATTTTTCTCAGGCATGTGAATATATTTCTGATGAATTGCATGATGAATTATATGATATTTATGATCAGATAATAGGTATGATTGTGAATATGATCTTTAATCCTGAGAAATGGTGCTTTAAATAGGCTCTCCCTTTCTCCCATTCTCCCTTTCTCCCTCTCTCCCCATCACCCCATCACCCCATCACCCCAACAACCCCCCACCCCAAAACCCCCAAAACCCCACACACCCACAAACCCCCCCCCCCAA
>CAZGOR010000126.1:4027-9728 GCA_964527875.1 uncultured Bacteroides sp.
TTTAATCCTGAGAAATGGTGCTTTAAATAGGCTCTCCCCATCTCCCCATCACCCCATCACCCCATCACCCTTTCTTATTCAGTATAATCCGCACGATCGTATAAACAAGCGCGATCAGTGCAAAGAAATATGCTGCCCGGGCGATGAAGTCGCCATGTTTGACATAGAAGGTGTATTTATCATTGGCATTGATCTCATCCCTGAGCACATCGGGAACCCAGTATTCGGTTCTTTGGAGGATCTCTCCTTTCTGGTTGATGAATGATGAAATACCGGTATTTGCAGATCTTGCCACACTTCTCCTTGTTTCGATAGCCCTGAGGCATGAAAAACCATGATGCTGGCGGTGGCCGGGTGTATCTCCCCACCATCCGTCATTCGTGATGACAAAAATGTAATCTGCCCCTGCTTTGATGTAATCTGTCACGAATTCACCGAATACCGATTCATAACAGATCACTGTAGCAATACCAATGGAATCACCGGGAGAGAAAAGACAACTCCTGTAGTCCTGTGTACCATGACTCCTGAATGTACCACCAAGGCGAATTGTCAGGTTTCTCAAAAACCCGAAATACTCCGGATAGGGCATCTTCTCGACGCCTACTACCAATTTCGATTTTTTATAGATCTGGATATTACCGGTTGTGTCGAGTTGTATGGAAGCATTATAGCTGTCGTAGAAAATGTCTGTCTCATGGATGTTCTGGGCTGTCGGACTGGCCGATGCGGCACTGGGATACATCTCATAGTAGGTAAGTCCCGTGATGAATATTGCTTCAGGGTAATTCTTCAGATAGTCGTAAATTCTTTGAATGCTTTCATTCTCCCTGATGTTGTGCTCCCATATATTATTATTGATAAATGTCTCAGGAGCAACAAAATAATCGGTTTTCGCAGTACCTTTTAACGAGGCAAGATCAAGCAGGATATCCATCTGTCTGCTGGCTTCCATCCCCCCGAATTTTTCATTATAAGGATCGATATTTGGTTGTATCACCACAACCTCCCTGGGATCTTCTGTTTCCTCATAGGTATAAAACCGTATCAAGGAGCTGGTAACGGGAATGATGACAAGCAGGATCCAGATGATCAGGAGGGGGATTTTCGTTTTCAGGGAACGGTATGCAATGATATGTTTCAGCAGGATAAAGAGAAGGATATTACTTAAGAGCACCCATAAAGTACCGCCGAATGCCCCGGTTATTTCATACCACTGGATGATATGGATATCATACATGAACCCGTTGCCAAGGTTTAACCATGGCCAGTTGATCTCGCCATTCATATAAAAATGTTCATAAACCAGCCAGTAAACGATGAGCCCGAAATAACCCGGACCATAACCTGTATTCCTTTTTGTAATATGGAAGATCCAGAAGATGAGCGACATCAGCAAGGTATTGACAATGGTTGACAGGAACATCCCAACTTCGGTCGCATTCCAGATCCACCAGGTGGTCAGCAGGTTCCAGGTGAAGAACGTGATGAGAGCATACAGGAATGCTTTATATGAACGGTTGGTCCGGCGGTTCTCATAAAGATAATCTTCAACAAACAACAGGGGCAGGAGGGCAAACAGAAGGATCAGTCCGGTACCCCACTCATACCAGGCAGGGGTGAGCAGCAGTCCGCTTAGAAAAGCATATATGGTCAGGCGGTATTTTTTCATTGTAATTTGAATCTTCACTTAAAGATCAATACCTGACGTTTGTGAATTAAATGCGTAAAGATAAAAGAAATAAGGTTATATAAATTGATATATTTAAAGTCTTAAAATTGTATTTTTGGGATTTTTATACTTGTTTGGTTTATTACATAAAGAGAAGTCTTTAATACTCATTACAAGTAACTAATTGACATTATTTTCATGTGGGACTTTTAGAACCTGATCTTTTATTGATGATCAAAGGCATCATTACCGGGCTCCTGGTTTCCATACCACTTGGCCCCATCGGCATATTGGTGATCCAGAGAACACTGAATAAAGGGAGGTTATCAGGATTTGTATCCGGGCTGGGTGCCGCAGTTGCCGATATGATCTTTGCACTGATCACGAGTCTCGGATTATCCATCATCATCAATTTTATCCGCGACAAGCAGATGTTCTTCCAGATTGCCGGCGGACTATTTGTGCTGTTTATCGGATTCAGGATCTTTTACACAAATCCTGCCAAAGCGCTGAGACTCCAGAGGATGAATAAGACGATGCTTTCGCAGGATTTTGTATCTGCCTTTTTATTAACCCTCTCAAATCCGCTGGCCATCTTCGTTTTCCTTGCTATCATGGCTGCCATCAATATAGCCGGTGAAAAAATGAACTTTTTCCAGTTATCCATCATGCTGGCAGGAGTGTTCTCCGGTGCTGCCGTCTGGTGGTTTACACTCAGTTCAATAGCTAACAGGTTCAGAAAAAAGATAAGGTTAAGAAGTATCTGGTGGATGAATAAGGTTACAGGAACCGTTGTTTTTATTTTCGGCATTGCGGTTGTGGTTAGTGTGTGGCTGATGTGAAGGGAGGGAATGGTTCCTGGTTGCTAGTTGCTGGTTCCTGGTGGGTGTGGGTATTGGGTATGAAGTTGGACTTTTCTGTTGTCACGCTTGGTGGATCCAGCTGCCGGTTGAACCCCCCGAGTAATCGGGACAGACGGACTTTTCTGTTATTCTCCAACGTTGCTTGAATGTGTCCGCCTGCCTGCCGGCAGGCAGGGTTGGAAACCGGACTTTTCTGTTTCCAACCATGGTGGATACAGCTGCCGATTGGAAATCGGCAGAACTTTCCCACTTTCATACCTTTCAATTTTCCCATTTTTTCAAATTCTCAATGTTCGTTTTTTACTTTATATTTGTACGGAATTCAATATTTACTTACCACCATTGAAAAAACTTATTAACACGGAAGATTTGCTGGAAGCTGCGCGGCTTAACGGTTTTGCCGGGGAGAGTGCGGCAAAAGTACTGATGCTTCTGTCGAGGTTCAGGAGGATCAACAAGCTATATGCTGAGAATTATCATAAGAAAGGTATAGCGTTCATTGATACAATGATTGAGCAACTGGGGATCAACTTTGAACTGACAGAAGATGAGCTGGATAATATACCGGCAAGCGGACCATTTATCACGGTATCGAATCATCCGTTTGGCGGTATTGATGGCATGTTGCTCATAAAGCTGATTTCTAAAAAAAGGCCTCAATATAAGGTTGTCCCGGATTTTATACTGAGAAGGGTTGAGCCGGTGGCTGATAATTTATTTTCTGAGAATCCTTTTGAGAGTTACAAGACCGGCAAAGTGAGCAGTCCGGCATATAATACGATCATTCAGCATCTTAAGGACGAGCATCCTGTGGGTTTGTTTCCTGCCGGAGAAGTATCGGGCTATAAACAGATCACCTATAAGATCACCGACAGGCAGTGGCAGTTACCAATTTTACGCATGATCAAAAGGAGCAAGGTGCCTGTCATCCCGGTTTATTTTCAGGGAAAGAACAGCAGGCTGTTCCATTTGCTGGGCAGGGTTCATCCCCGTCTGCAAATGGTCAGGCTCCCGTCTGAATTATTTACCAAGAAGAAAAAGATCATCAGGATCAGGATCGGAAGCCCGATCTCTGTGAAGGAACAGGACGAGTTCAGGGATATTGCCAGGTATGGCAGGTTCCTCAGGACAAAAACATATGCACTTGGTACATCACTCGAGGTGAAAAAGTTTTTCAAGCTTGGAGGCAGAAGGCTGAAAAAGGAAGAACCGGTCATTGATCCTGTTCCAGCAGAAAAAATTGAAGCCGAGATCAACAGGATCATCCCGGAACATTCCCTGTTCAATAGTCAGAATTATAATGTGATCTGTGTACCCTCTGTGGAGATCCCGAATATCATGAATGAGATCGGACGGTTGAGGGAAATAACCTTCAGGCTTGTGGGTGAAGGGACAAACCAGCAGATGGATATTGATGAATACGACCTGTATTATAACCAGTTATTTATCTGGGATGAACAGTCCAAAAAAATCGTTGGTGCTTACAGGGTCGGCAAGGGAGATGAGATCATGCTTCAATATAGTATCAAGGGATTTTATATTCAAAGTCTTTTCAGGATTAACAGGCGGATGTACCCGGTTATGTCGCATGCCCTGGAACTGGGAAGATCCTTTATTGTACCTGAATACCAGAAAAAGCCTATGCCGCTGTTCCTGCTCTGGAAGGGCATACTCTATTTCCTCCTGAAAAATCCAGAGTACAGGTACCTGATAGGGCCTGTAAGTATCAGCAACCGGTTTTCGAAATTTTCCAAATCACTGATCATTAAGTTCATCAAGGAACATTATTACAATCATGAATTTGCAAAATATATCAAGCCCAGAAAAAAGTTCCGTGTGCCCTCACACCGGATTGACACAGATATTATCCTGGGAGATTCGGATGATATCAATAAGCTTGACAGGCTGATCAAGGATATTGAGACCACACACCATGCCATGCCCGTTTTGCTGAAGAAATACCTGAAGCTGAACGGGAAGATCGTTGAATTTAATATTGATCCTAAATTCAATAATGCACTCGACGGGTTACTGATACTCGATCTGTTTGATGTACCTCCTGAAACCATTTTCGACTTTTCCAAAGAGATCAAGGATGATTCTATCCTCGAGCGCTTCACCGCCGCTACTATTGATGATGTAAAGATTGATTTTGAGTAAGTCTTTTTGAAGAGTCTTCGAGTCTTCAAGTCCTCAAGTGCTTCAGTTGAACAAAAGAATACCATGGAATGTTAATCGTTTCTACAGGTATTTTTCAGGATTTTTAATCATATAATTCAGAAGGTATCCAATTTCAGCACATTCTTTGGACAATTCATCAAACTGGTCTTTCTTAAGATATCCGAAGACTTCTGAAAATTCAAGCCAAACCATTGTTTCACTATTTTCAGCATCTGCATCTGACAATTTATTGACGAAATGTTTCGGGTATCTTCTTTTCCGGTATCCTTCAGCAGTATTTGCACAAACAGACCGGGATGATCTCCTGATCTGGTCTGTTAAGGAATACTGTTCTTCTTTCGGGAAATTTTTTGTAATGTTGTGAATGTTAACAGCAAGGCCAAATGCCATCTGATAAACTTTAAGGTTTCTGTAATTCATGGTTAAAAATTTAATGGGTTTTCTTACCTATTAATCCATGAAATATGAAATTATCGTACTTATTTTAAAAAAAAATAAAAATTCATTTAAAATTATTCTGAAAGAATCGAAGAATTCCTCTTTAAGTATGCCTCATACTTGCAGGCTCTAAGACTTGTATACTCGAAGACTCGCGGACTCGAAGACTCGCGGACTTGCAGACTCGCAGACTCGAAGACTCGCGGACTTGCAGACTCGAGAACTTGCAGACTTAATATTTTTTCTGTTAAATTTATAATCCAGTATAAATATCAAACTTTTATCAATCATGAACCGTACAAACTACATCATTATTTTCCTGGCTGTAGGTTTATACCTGGCGGCCTGCAATACGCTTAGCCGGGAACAGAGCCGGGAGGAGCAGGAGAGCCGGTTTCATCAGGAGCTTCTTACCATCGACACTCATGCTGATACACCACTCAGGATGGTCAGACCGGGTTTTGACATTTCAAAAAGGAATGATCCTGGAAGGGGAGGAGGGACGATCGATTTCCCGGGAATGAACGAAGGCGGGCTTGACGGAATA
>CAZGOR010000127.1:0-9722 GCA_964527875.1 uncultured Bacteroides sp.
CAACTACCACAAGTTCAGAGGATATCTTTTCTTTTCATTTTTCATTAAATACTGCACCTCAATTTATGCAATGGTACCATGGTAAAGGTACTCCATATAATAGAGGTGCGGAATGGGGATTCACCAATTTGCCGAATATGGATGCCCCTCTTATTGTTAATTGGGATGGTAATGATTTACGTAAAGATTTTAATCTATATGATAGATATGTCAATGCAGAGGGAGATACAGTAATGAATGATCCATATAGTCAATGGCGTTTTAAAAAATATATCAAAGATCCTAATGGAAATGCACTTTATAGCTATCCCGTATTTCGTTATGTTGAGGCATTTTTGGTTTATGCTGAAGCATCTTGTATGGCAGATGGTGGCCCGTCAAGTTTAGCCCTTGAAAGATTAAACATTATAAAAAGACGTGGGTATGGATATGATCCTTATTCTCCTTCTCCTGTGGATCTTCCAAGTGGTATGAGTCAGACTCAATTTTTTGATACTGTTTTTCAGGAGAGAGCATATGAATTTTTCTTCGAGGATTTACGCTGGTGGGATTTGAAAAGAACCGGACGGGCCCAGGAAATTATGTCTGAAGCACACCAGCTGACTTTTAATAATTATCGAATACTATATCCCATACCTCAGGATGAAATAGAAACTAATCCGGGAATTACTCAAAGTGATCAAAATCCAGGCTATTGAGTGTTGTGAATGACAAATATCGGGGGTTTTAGATATATATTTTATATATGTTAAAATGAATATTAATTTAAGAGTTCTTATAATTAATATTTTATTAGTGTCTATCCTGGTGTCGGTTATTAATCAATCATGCTTAAATAAGTGTGTAAGGGAGACGGATTCATCAAAAGTCTCAGCCCAGGGATCGACTGTTAAGATCATTTTTGACACTGATATACATACGGATGTTGATGATGTAGGTGCGCTTGCTGTGCTCCATGCATTAGCTGATAGGGGGGAATGCGATATACTGGCCGTGATATGTAGTACAAAGGATCCTTTTTCGGCATCTACAGCAGACGCGATCAATACTTATTATGGACGGCCCGACATCCCCATAGGTATAGTCAAAGGAGAAGGGGTGCTCCGTCAATCAAAATATACCCGGGATATCTCCATGGAGTTCCCCCACGATTTCAAATTAGATGATACTGCTCCGGACGCTGCCTTTCTATATCGTGAAATCCTCGAGAAACAGAATGATCATTCCGTGGTTATAGTCACTGTTGGTTACCTGACAAATATTAAAAACCTTCTGCAACTACCCGCAGAAGATGGACGATTAAGTGGTATGGAATTGGTAAAACGTAAAGTTAAGACTTGGGTATGCATGGGAGGCAATTTCATTGGCAATCCGCCTAAGGATAATCTGGAACTTGGCAATACGAATTTTGTGTTCGATACTTCCGCAACATATTACGCAATTAATCATTGGCCTGTAGAACTGGTATTTGCTGGACGTGAAGTATGCTCTGTTCCAAGCGGTTTGTCAATTGGAGAGAATCTTTCAAAAACACCTCCCAATAATCCTGTACGTAGAGCTTACGAGCTATACTTTGGCGGGGAATTAAAAAACCGTCATGTCGCTGATCTGGTTACCGTACTCTACGCCGTACGCGGATTGTGCGATTATTGGGATATTCAAACCAGAGGCTACATGGATCTTAAAACTGATATGACCTTTGAATGGAAATTTGATATAGACAAGGACCAAGCCTACCTGCTCAAGAAACAACGGGATGGAAAACCCAATGATCGTTATGTGGAATCTGTACTTGATAGCCTGCTGATTCAAGAACCGCGATACTAGCATTGTCGTCAATTTGAATATTTTGGATAGTACTTTATTGAAATCAATGAGCACAATATGATGAAATAAATGGTATTAAAACGATAAGAGATTTTTAATTTTATTTTTCGCTGGTATTATGCCATCTTCATTTTGATCCCGGTAAATATCTGACGCTGGTGAAGTATAAAAAACGTAAATTAATTTAATAATGATTAACTAATATTATTATATCATGAATCGCAGTTTAAAATTTTATTATTTGATGACAATTTTTACAATGGCCATTGTGATGTTTGTTCTAACTTGTATTCCAGGGTGTAACCTGGAAACAAAAAAGGATCATCAAATTGAACCGTTGAGGGTTATATTTGATACCGATATAGGTGGTGATAATGACGATGCTTCTGCAACAGCTATTTTACATGCACTCGCTGATTCCGGCAAAGTGGACATTCTTGCTATGGGTGTTGTTTCAGCATATCCTTATGCAGCAGCTTGCCTTGATGCAATAAATACTTACTACGGACGTGGTAACATTCCCATTGGCGTTATCAAAACAATACATACAAGCTTTTATAAACATCAGTCAACAAGTGTTACTAATTACTCTCAGCCAGTTGCAGAAGTATGTCCATATGATATTGGACAAGAAAGCCAGATACCTGATGTGGTAAAGGTTTATCGCAATATTCTTGCCAGCCAGCCGGATGGTAAAGTCATGATGATTGCAGTCGGAATGATGGATAATCTGGTTAATCTTCTCAATTCAATTCCGGATGAATTCAGTGAACTTACTGGATATGAGTTGGTTAAACGTAAGGTTTCTGTTCTTTTTGTAATGGCTCCCTATTTCAATGAACAAAACGAATATCAGACTGCATATAATTTCACTGCATCACCTGGTCCTGCCGTGGAGTTAATCCAAAAGTGGCCCACAAAGATCAAATTTGGAGAAGGAAACCTGGGACATAAACATTTTATTGGTAGTTCATTGCGTGAAACTCCTGCAGAAAATCCGGTGCGTGTTGCTTTTGAGGCATGGTCTGAATTACGCCTCGATAGTACAAGAATAGCAAGGAACCGCCACTGTGCTGACCCGACAACTGTTATCTATGCAGTCTATGGTACAAAATACTTTAATGAGGTTGGCCCTGGTGCATGTGATGTCCGTCAAGAAGATGGTTATACCCGATGGGATTCCAAAACCAATAAGCAGCATTATTATAATACACAGAAGTTACCAATCAAAGAATTGGAACAAATAATGAATAGCTTACTAATTAAAACACCAAATCACACTAACAGATAAACAAATATTGGGAATTTAATTTTCTTGGCTGCAATTTTTAATTTGTGTCTGATTCGAAGGCAGTCATCTCTGATGGTCTCATTCCCTTGTGAATTTAGAGATAAACCTTGTCCATGTATTATGGTGAAATGTCTCAAGAGTCAATTAATGTTAATAGTTCAGATGTAATTATTTAGCTATCAAAGTACTGGTAATAAAAGATGAAATTATCAGATGTCAAGGTAAAAATGAAGTTGGTTGTTCATTAAAAGCCCATGTAAGAATACCAGACACAAATAAATTAGTTGAAAAAACACGTAATTATGGATATTATTATGCAATGGTATATGTAGATTATTCGAAAAATATCAAAAAGCTTGCTGATATGCTGAAATTAGAGGTAGAAACGTATAATATTTGAAATTATTCTAATTATTTTAAAGATTTATTAGAGAAAAAACATATTATTTTTCAAATCTGTTAATATTTATTTATTAGGATAATTAGTCCTGCGATATATTAATTTCTTGTGAATATAGTAATAGTTTTTTGAGAGGTTGAATATTGGAATGGTTTTATCATTCGGGATTATTGAAATAAAATAGCTTATTCTTTCTAATTTTATTTTAAGACATGGTTTATAAGAAAGTTATTATTCAGTTGGAAATATGCTTTTCAAGTCAATAAATAATGAAAAAGATTGAAGGAAGCTTAATATTGAAGGAAAAGAATATAGAAAGGAAAATTGCTTTGATAAGTTATTTAGCCCAGCAATCCCGTTTGGATGTCTTGGAAATGCTTTATAAACGTGGGAATGGTCATTGGGGTGGATCAGCTTCAGCTGCCGAAATTTTAGCAATGCTTATTTTTCATATTATGAAGATTGATCCTCAAAATCCGGCATGGCCAAACAGAGACAGGCTGGTCTTAAGTAAAGGACATGCTGCTCCAATACTTTATGTGTTACTTGCAATGAGAGGATTTTTCGATATCAGCGATCTAAAATCCTCATTTAGAACATTAAACAGCCGGTTCCAGGGGCATCCATGTATGAATAAGACACCTGGCGTGGATATGTCTACCGGAGCTCTGGGACATGGTCTTTCTGTTGGTCTTGGAATGGCACTTGCTGCAAAAATATTAAAGAATGACTACCGGACATTTGTTGTCATCGGAGATGGCGACCTGAATGAGGGAGTAACCTGGGAAGGTATCATGGCCACTGCAAAATTCAAACCGCCGGGATTATTTATTATGGTAGATTATAACAAGGTCCAGCTTGATGGTCCTTCAGATATTATAATGCCACTTGATCCTCTTATAGATAAATTCAAGTCCTTTAACCTTCGTGTTTCCGACAAAATATTTGATGGTCACTCGGTCGTCGAAATAATGGAATCCTGGGAATGGATGATGCAAAATCGAAATGAGCCTGTGGTCGTTATATATAAAACTCATAAAGGAAAGGGTATATCCTTCATGGAAGATAATTACAAATGGCATGGGGGAACAGTAGATGAGAAAAGTTATTTATTGGGAAAAGATGAATTGAATAAAACTTTGGAAAAACTTTCTCATTCAATATTTGTAGAAAAAGAATCATAATATTGAAATAATTCAATGGATATGAAAGAGACATCGATGAGGGAAGCGTTTGGTCAGACTCTTCTGGAATTGGCTGATATATATCCTAAGATGGTTGTTCTGGATGCAGATGTTTCCAATAGTACCAAGACCATACATTTTGGGGAAAAATATCCTGAAAGGTTTTATAATGTTGGTGTAGCCGAAGCTAATATGGTTAATATAGCTGGTGGTATGGCAACCTGTGGTCTTCAACCTATGGTGAGTTCCTTTGCCATATTTCTGAGCCTGAAAACGACAGACCAGATTCGCAATATTATATGCTATAATAATTTGCCAGTGATTATTGCAGGAGGTTATAGTGGTTTATCTGACTCATTTGATGGTGCCAGCCACCAATCTATTATTGATATTGCAATCATGCGTGCGATGCCTAATTTGTCAGTGCTGGTTCCCGGAGATACAACCGAAGTAAAACAGTCACTGCAAATCGGTTTAGAAATGAAAACTCCTGTTTATATAAGATTAGGGAGGAATCCCTCACCTGTATTATTTGAAGATGATAAAATGATGGAATATGGTCAGAATAGAATAATCCAGGAGGGAACAGACCTTACCATAGCAGTCTGTGGAATACCTACATATTTGGCCATTCAGGCATCAGAGATCTTAGCCTCAAGGAGAATCTCATGTGAGATTCTACAGGTTTCAACAATTAAGCCACTGGATCACAAATCATTGGTTCAATCAGTAAAAAAAACCGGTAGAATCTTAGCAATTGAGGAACATAGTACGATCGGTGGACTGGGTGGAGCAATCAGTGAAACATTAGGAAAACTCTTTCCTGTAAAGATGGAAATGATAGGAATTGAGGATAAATTTACTGAAAGCGGTCCTTATGAGGATTTGCTCAGAAAATATGGTCTTAGTGTCGAAAATATTGTTGACAGGGCATTATCGATGATATAACTGATAATGTAATTATTTTTAATATTTAACAAGTTATTCAAAAGAAATACAATATTAGATAAAAGAAAGCGAGATTACTGATATTACGGGGGAAATTCAGAGATTAATTGCGAATTTGTATTTGATTAATATGTCGAAGGACTGATGAAATAATAGTCAATGTATAATAATTATTGAAATATGATGATATATAAATGTTTTAAGATGAAATTATTTGTTTTTTTCAAAGAGGAGGAGTCAGTCTTTTTATTTGGTTTTAGGGTAAGCCGGAGTCTGAATGGAGACTCCGGCTTTTAGAAAGGTAAAAGTAAATACATATAATATTTTCAAAGCCACAAAGAAGGATTAAAAATAAAATGAAGAATATAGAATTATGTATCAATGTTAATGGTTGTTAACTTATTTTTTGTATTCTACTTTGTGTTCTAATTAACAAAAGAAAAATCATTGTTAGTTTTGTGTTATAAAAGAATAGGTTTATAAAAGTACTTTTAATACAATAAATGAATATGAAAAAATTTGCAGCTAATTTATCAATGTTATTCGGAGAATATGAATTCCTTGACAGGTTTTCTGCTTGTGCAAAGGAAGGATTCAAGTTCGTTGAATATATGTTTCCTTATGATTTTAAAGCCACGGATATTAAACAGCGTCTTGATGAAAACAATTTGAAACAGGTTCTTTTCAATCTGCCGGCTGGCAACTGGACACAGGGTGACCGTGGAATAGCGGCAAATCGGGAAAGAATAGAGGAATTTAAAAAGAGTATTGATACAGCATTGGAATATGCCAGCATGCTTGAAGTTAATCAGATAAACTGTCTTGTTGGATTGGAGTCTCCGGAATACTCCAGAGAAGAACAATGGGATGTTCGGTTGAATAACATACGATTAGCAGCAGACAAGCTTGCCAAAGAAAAGATCAACCTGCTCGTGGAAGCTCTTAATACATTTGATGTTCCGGGATTTTTAATCAGTTCCACAAAAGATGCATTGAAGCTTATAGAAGATGCCGGAAAAGAAAATATTAAATATCAGTATGATGTATATCATATGCAGCGAATGGAGGGAGAACTTACCTCCACAATAAAAACGAATATTAACAAAATAGGGCATATTCAGATTGCAGATAATCCTGCCCGGAATCAACCAGGAACAGGAGAAATTAATTATAAATTCCTCCTGAATGCGATTGATGAAATGGGATATGATGGATTTATTGGATTGGAATACAAACCCATTCCGGATACAAAGTCATCTTTAAAATGGATCAAAGAATTAGGATATGAGTTATAATAAAAATTTAATTTAAACACTTTATAAAAATATGGAAACAATAGGATTTATCGGATTAGGTATTATGGGTAAGCCCATGTCTCAAAATCTTATCAAGGCCGGGTATACCTTGGTTGTTTATGATATTGTCAAAGAGTCTGTTAATGAGATTGCCGGTGCGGGAGCAACAGCCGTAGCAAGTTCGTTGGAAGTAGCTCAAAAAAGTGATGTTATTATTACAATGCTACCCGATTCGCCTGATGTAGAGGCTGTCGTGTTTGGAGATGAAGGAGTATTGAACGGAGTCGAATCAGGATCATTATTTATTGATATGTCAACCATTGCACCTGCTACATCAAAAAAAGTTTATGAGGCATTTCAGGAAAAGGGTGTCGAAGCGCTGGATGCTCCTGTATCAGGCGGTGATGTAGGCGCTAAATCAGGAAGCCTTTCTATAATGGTTGGCGGCTCTGATGAAGCTTTTAAAAGAGCCCTACCTCTGTTTGAGATTATGGGCAAAAATATTGTTCATATTGGTGATCCCGGAGCTGGCCAGGTAACTAAGGCAGCTAACCAGATCGTGGTTGCTTTAACTATCCAGGCAGTGGCAGAAGCTCTTACTCTGGTAAAAAAAAGTGGTGTGGATATTGCCAAAGTTCGTGATGCATTACTTGGAGGTTTTGCCCAGAGTCGCATACTGGATTTACATGGTCAACGTATCCTGGACCGTAATTTTAAACCCGGATTTAAAATAAAACTGCATCGTAAAGATCTGGGTATTGCCCTGCAAACTTCTCGTGAATTGGGACTTAGCTTAAACAATACCGCACAGGTAGCTGAGTTTATGAATGCTTTAATTGCCCAAGAGAAAGGTGATCTGGATCATTCTTCGTTGATCTTGCTTGTTGAAGCATTGAGTGGTTTAATGGAATAATTTGATTCAAATGTTAAGGAAATTCAGACGCTTAATCATGTGAACCTCTGAATTTCTTTAATCGATAACCAATAATCATGAAAAGAGAAGTCCTGCTCTATGACCCTCTGCATAAGGCAGGTATTGATCTATTGGAATAATATTGCAGGATTACGTATACAAAATTATTTTAATAAGATCATTTAATTATTCATGACAGGGATGTAGAATCAGTTGTAGTTTGTGCAAAGGATAAAATCGCCAAACATTTAATTAAAGCAGCACAAAAGAAAAATTATTTAATTATTCGGATTTTATTTCTGTAAATCTTCTCTTGATATTACAATCCAACGAAATCATAAACAACATTTTTCTACAGATAATGAAATCTATAGCTTTATTGATAAATATGACAACTGATACTGCATGTAAAGAAAGAGACAAAATAACTGCCTTGCAAGAAAAATATTATTTCTTGTTTAGTACAAGAAACAAAAAGTATAGTGGCACATCTTACAAAATATTCCTCCATCACTGATATGAAAACAGGTTAGAAAATATTTATAGTAGATGATAGCATTAATCACGCCAGTACTATTCTTGAATTCAGTTTTAAAAGCCGCTGAAAATTTTCTTCTTGTTTTTCATGATTCACTGGTTAAAATTAATTCATTATTTTTAACTTAACCAGTGGTCCTGATTTTGGGGAGTATTAAAGTTCGAGGATCATCTTAAGACAAGCAACATGGTCATTAAAGGTGAAGGAAAAATTGATGAACAATCCTTCCAGGGCAAGGTTATTGATGGTGTGACAAAGCTTGCAAAAAAATATAACATACCGTTGATGGCTGTCGGCGGTGATCTGACAATGAATGATCAGGAATTAAAAAATCATGGAATAAAAGCAGTCCAATTTCTTGTGAATCACTATGGATCGGTTAAAGAAACGATGAAAAGCGCAAAAATAGGGATCAAAGAAGTTACACAGATTTTATCAAGCGAATTTAGTAAGTAATTGAATATCAGATATATAATTCATTTTGAATATCCCAAATGAGCGGGCTTTTTTATTCTCTTGAAGAATTATGTCCCGGCTTTCCAACCGGACAATTCAAAGTTTTGGTAATATTTTAAAATCTAACTCATATTCACTGTATATACAGATTTGTCAATCCCAATGCTTTAGCCCAGGATACAACTTCACGATACTTATCCCTTGTCATTCGGCGCGAGATATCGGGGTATTCAAATGCCTTGTAGGCAAGTCTGTATTGTGACATAATATTCACATATATGTCCTTTGGAAGATTCCCGGCTATCCACGACATCACTTCCCAAGATTCGCTGACATCATTGGGGGTGATAAGGTGAAGGATCACCAGTCTCCCGTATATGATGTAATCCACAGCAGGTTTAGCCACTCTGCCATCCTGCAACCATTGCAATCATTTTATCAACACTCTTCACCCATTTCTCCTAACCCCCAATTGCGACCATTGCAACTCCCGAAATGGCAGAAATCTTTGATTTCTCAGCCATTTCGAGGATGCTCGAAAAACATTGGCAATCATAGATTGCCAGTTTTTCGGCACCTGTAACCATAGCAACCTTTCTCCCGTCAGCTAAATCTGACGGCAATTAATTTTGAAATATTCAACCCTGAAATTCTGCACTCTTATATACTTACACCCTTGCATCTTTGCGACCTTGCGACAATTGCGACCCTGCTCCCTGCTCCATGTTCAGTGAAGCTGGCATTTCACGAGCACAGGCGAAGTGAAATGCCATAGCTGAACTCCTGCCTGCCGGCAGGCAGGAATCCCGATTTATCGGGCCGCCATGCTCCATGCTCCATGCTCCATGCTCCATGCTCCATGCTTTTTTT
>CAZGOR010000128.1:0-9698 GCA_964527875.1 uncultured Bacteroides sp.
TGAAAACGATTTTAATACTCATTATTATATCTCATCATTAGCGATTAATATTAATGGCAATCTTTTTCTTTCAACTTATGGATGTATAGACACAAGTACCATAATGTTACTTGAAAATGACAAATTAATTAATTATGATTCAATCCAATTCTCATCAATTGAAGGAACCTTACATTATATTACTCGGGGATCAGAAGCAGAAATATGGTATAATGCTGATTTAATCATACGCTATTACAGAAACAACAGCAATTGTGATTTCTGGCAAATTTTGGATTTTAAAAATCCTGAAAAGTCGTCAAAATTTAAATATGACAAAATAGGGCAGTTATGGGAAGCTTCAGACAATGGATTGAATGTATTTAACGGACAAAATTGGGGATCTTATTTTAAAGGATATTGTTTTAGCGAAATATGTCTTGATAAGAATCATAATTTATATATCAGCACTTTCCCCGATTTTGATGAACCTGGAATAATACTTAGGTATAATTATCAAACATGGGATACATTAGTGATTTGTTCAGGTCCGGCAAAATGGGTATCCTGTATGCACTTCGACAGTGAAAACAACCTCTGGTTTGGAGTATTATCACGTTGGGCAGTAGATCCTGAAGCAGGTGATGGTTTGTATAAATACGATGGGGAAGAATTTACAAACTACAATATTGGGAACTCAGAATTACCTGGTAATTCAATTATTGATATTGCTATTGATGAATATGATAACAAATGGATTGGAACATATTCAACTGGTTTAGTCAAATTAAACAAAAGTTATGAATGGAAAATATTTAACAATGAAAATACACCAATGCATTTTAATAGTGTTGATAATATCCTGATTGACGATGAGCACAATATTTGGATTGCTATACAATTCTTTGGTTTAGCCAGAGTAAAAGAATAAATTAACATAAAATGAACTGTCCCAAAGAGTATATTTAATTCTAAAAAATTATTTTAACTGTTTCATTACCTGACCTCAATTGTTTTTATGCAATAAATTTCAATCATATTTGAAGCAGCTTCAATCTGAAAATAAAAGAATCTTCTAAAAGCTTCAGAACCTTTCATAGGGTATATTTCCGTTAAATTTGAAAAACGTCCTTTAATTTATTTGTTATGATTAATTTCCATAAGATTAGATATAGCAATTAAATCATATAAATAATCGTATGGTTGTTTCATCAAAATTTACCAACATAGCATTATGCTGATAAAGGAGTAATTTTATATAAAACCACACCTTATTTTTTTGCCCAAAAAAGTTCTGATTTAGCTGACGACGCACATTCATGAACAGAAATGATACCCTGCATTTATAAAGATCTTCATCAGGATTAAAAGATCCTGAATTTCAGGGATCAGGTCAGACGGATTGTATACTGACCTGATCCCCAAATTAACAATATTTAAAAATTTGATGATTTACAGTCTATTCTTCTTTTTTCAGATGTTTTTTAACGATATCTGATGCCCAGTCTTTTCCACCAAGACCAAAAGCCAGTCCGAATGCCAGACAAATAGCACCAAAGAGGATGATGAATGCACCATTTACAATTTGCTCTGCAATATTTAACTGTCCCAGTATTATAAAAACAGTAAGGACTATAATTGCATAATAGGCAATTTTGCCGATTATTGCTGCAGTTTTTTCCTGCATGTTTTTAAGGGAAGTAATCAGCACCTGGGAGACTAGCCGTGCAAAGTATATTCCAAGGATCAGGATAATGATTGCAACAATTATATTCGGGATATACAACATAATTTCATTGAATAAGGTTGAGGCAGCAGTAAGTTTTAAACTGTTAAGTGTCGCTAGGATTACAACCAGCATTATGATCCAATATACTAATGTTCCGATCAAGTCGATGGATGAGACTTTAACTCCTCCTTCACTTAAGAATTTTTCAATACCTGATTTTTCCGTTAAGAAATTAAATCGTACAAGCTTCAATCCTTTTACTACCAGTCTTTTTAATACTTTTGCAATGATCCATCCAATAAGCAGTATCAGTAAGGCCCCGATAATCTGAGGTAGAGAAATTGCAATCTCGTTCAGAAATTGCTGGGAACTTTCCCAGAAAAGGTTAATTTGTTCTCTCATAGTTTTAAGTATTTTATGGTTTAATAATAAAGAATAAGTTATGGTAAGATTATTTTTAGAATAAGCACCAGTTTTACAAGTTACTAAATTTTTCATTCAATATCAATAGAATTACAATTTTTCAGGTATTTGAATGATATTGATTTTGCGTGGAATCCTAAGGTGACTGTCTAACTGATAATGATTATTTATAAAAACTGAATCCTTAAAATGGTCCGGTATGTTCTCCACGGGCAGCAACCAAAATGCCATATTTTTCCTTGTTGATATACTCCACGCAGGCTGTTCCCAGGCGGGTTGCTAGGAGCCGGTCAGTGGCAGATGCAATCCCTCCACGCTGAAGATGCCCAAGGATGGTCCTTCCAAGAGTAAGGATCCCTAAAAGTTGACTGTTATCAAGACTTGAAAAAACAGAAATGGGCACCCTGGTCACCTGGACATTTACAGCCGATGCTGGCTATCCAATAGAAAGATTGATGTTGAATATTATGAAGGGTAGCCTGCAAACCTCATTTGAAAAAGGTTTTAATAACCTTAAAGAATATCTTGAGGGAAATCCACCGGTTCTCAGTGTAGGTCTTCAAACTAATCTATACTTTTCAGGTAAAAAAATAAGGTATAGTTTGATAAATATTATCTGTTTGTTTGTCCAAATAATTCTCACCCAAATAGTCTGAGATTATTGCCTCCCCTGACAAGAGTAACAAACAATCGGAGGATTATTTGCATTTTGAATATATGAGGGGAGGATCATTTACCAATGTAGCAAAAAGTTAATACCAGACAAAAAGGATACTCTCCCGGAGTACCCTTTTTGATCTTTCATATTTAATCAATCATTAATGAGAGTGATCATCCTTGCTTTCAGGATTTACTTCTGCTGACCGATCATATTTACAGCAGGCGGGCAGCTTATCATATACATCATCATCTGCCTTCATCCTGTCGGTATCATGTCCTACCTTAACAATAGCTTTGTGGATATTGTCCAGGTTGACTTTCTCGGGATTAAATGTAACTGTAATTATTTTGGTACCTTTATCCCAATCGGCATAACTGATACCATCCAGGGTTTTCACTGCATTTTCAATGCGGATTTTACACATGCCGCAATTACCATAAACTTTGAACTCTTCTGTTCTGGTTTTTTGGGCGAAAACGGATGTTACCCCAATCAGGGATAATCCGATGAATAAGCTCAAAACTTTCGTTTTCATAATAATCAGATTTAAAGGTTTAACTAATTATTTGCGATATAAACAACATTCCGGGAGGTTTTTGTAAACCTCGTCCGGAGCTTTTTCAAGTTCAGTATCATGTCCTGCCCGGGCAATCCTTTTATGAACTTCTTCTAGGATGACCCTGTTTTTGTCGTACATTAAATGCAAAATTTTGGAATCAATATCCCAATCAGCTGTCTGGACACCTTCCAGTTCCAATGCAGCCGTTTCGATACGGTCTTTACACATCTGGCAATTACCTGAGACTTCAAACATTGTAAGTTCCATGGCTGGCTGGTTCGCTGTCTGTTCAACCTTCTTTGAAGAACTCATATCCATTTGCATGTCACTGTGATTATGGGCGGACGAATTACTTCCACCCCGGGGATTCATCATACTTGGTTTATTTGCCAGCTGGGCGGATGCATCGATCCTGAATACGCCGTTAACAGCAATCTCTTCTCCTTCTTCCAATCCCTCCGCAACAACCCAATATTCACCGGCTTCCGGACCCAATAATATTTCACGATACATAAAGGAAGGCTGGTCCCTGTCCGGAACTCTTACATAAACCACGGCCCGTTTACCTGTCCACAGGATCGCCGTTTTCGGGATCAGCAATTCTTTTTTTTCCAGTGCTTTTCCTGAAATTAACACTCCGCTGGCAAACATCCCGGGTTTTAATTGTCCTCCCGGATTGTCCAGTTCAACACGTACCTGGGCCACTCTTGTTTTCGGATCGATAAGAGGATCAATAAATTTTACCTTTTCATTGAAGGTCTTTCCCTGGAGGGATTTTACTGAAAAGTCCACCCTGTCATTTAAACTGATCCAGGGCAGGTTGGTCTCGTATGCCTCAAACATTACCCATACATGTGAAAGGTCAATCACCTGGAACAGGGGGCTGCCCTCTTTTATGTAATCACCGGGCGAGACATGGCGCATAGTGACAGTTCCTGATAGAGGTGACAGGACATCAAAGTTATACCGGATCTTACCCCTTTGTTCGATCCGGCTGACCTGCTCTTCGTTCAGATCCCATAACATCAGTTTGTTTTTAGCTGTCCGGTATAATTCCGGATTGCTTTCTTTATATCCGGCAGCTTCCAGCAACTCTTTCTGGGCGGTAACCAGTGCCGGGGAATAGATAGTTGCGAGTCGTTCACCTTTTATGACATGCTGGCCGGTAAAATTCACATAAAGCTTTTCAATCCGGCCACCAAAACGCCCGGTTAATTCTGCTATATTCCGTTCATCGGCTTTGATCTTCCCCAGCAGGTAGATTTTATTGAAAGGGTAATCTTTCAGAACCCGCAGGGTCTGAACATCCGCAATTTTCATGGCTTCTTCGGTCATTTGTATCTCATCGGGCGAGATGGTTTTTAACTCGCTGCCTGTTTCATCGACAGGAATCAGATCCATAGCACAGATCGGGCATTTGCCCGGTTTGTCCATTCTTATCTGCGGATGCATGGAGCAGGTCCATATCGTTGCTTCCTCCCCATGATCATATCCCATATCATATCCTGCAACATGTTCGCCATTGCTGGCAACTGCCCGGTCAGGCCTGTTAAAGAACAGCCATCCCAGGAATAATCCGGCGATAACTGCTATGGCAATGATTATTACCTCTCTTTTTGTAAAATATATTTTTGTTTTCATGTATAAAAAATTAAACTAAGAATTTGTATTTCAATAAAATAATGTACTGCATATTGAACTTGATTAATATTTCGTTGTCACATGCCTGTCTGCCGAACAGGCAGGGAATCCTCATGTTTATCTATCTCCTTTTGTGCAAGTCAGTGCATGAGGATTTCATGATGTTTTAATTTTTCATTTACCCATTAAATAATCAATGAATGCAGTCGCGGCCTTTTTATCAGCCCTTCCTTTTTCGAACTCCAGTCTATATTTCAGGAGCTGACCCTCCATACGTAATATTTCTTCGAAGTTTTTCCCGCTGGTCTCGTAGTCTATTCTGAGGATATTCAGCGCCCTGGTTGCCCTTTCTGACTGCATCCTGTACAGAGAAATACGTCTACCTGCATCATTGTATTCTTTCAAAGCCTTTTGGAATGTTGTTTCAAGGATATTTATATTATCCAGTTTTTCGTTGCGGGCCGACTCCTGCATCAATACAGCTTCCCTGACCATTGACCTGTATTTTTCCCGGTACAGAGGGATTGATATCCCGATCATGGGAAAAACGATCGCATCTTTTCCTGATTCAGACAGACCGGTCATTGGATTTAAGCCTTTGCCGACCACCAGATAATCCAACCCGATCATGATATTTGGTTTGCCTGCTTTCTCTGCCACTTTCTCCTGTTTCTCATATGATGCCTCCAGAAATTCTGTCTGCAACACCCTATGGTTGCCATATCGGATACTATCCAATACGGCTTCCCGTGTGAATATATGGTCATTACCATAAAGAGAATCAGGAAGGTTAATGGTTCTTTGTTCTTCAACATTCAACAGGTTATTGAATCCGGTTTGCAGAACCTGATAATTATCATTCAGCAACGCCAGCTGGTTCTCTAGGTCAGCTATTTCAATCTCTGCCCTCAACACATCTACTGATGATGCCAGGCCTGATTCAACTTTTACAAGTGCCAGTCTGCGGAAAGCATTCAGAATATCCAGATTCTCCAGTGTTATATCTATAGCTTTGCCGGTAAAATAGAGATTGTAGTATGTTGACCTGACATCATAGAACAGCCGTGATTTTTCTTCCTCAAACATTTCATATTTTGATTTTGCCACTTCAACAAGCACATCCTCCTTGGCTCCAAGTGTACCAAACCAGGGGAACATCTGTGATATAGATATGCGGGCCTGTTGTGGACCCACCTTGGTCTCCACCGGCTGGATAAAATATCCGAAAGTCAGCTGAGGATCGGACAAGGTGGCTGCCTGCGGGATTTTTTCCAGGGCAGCCAGGTATTCATTGAACCGGCTCTTCAGGCCGGGATTATTACCGGCAGCCTCGATGAGGTAGCTATCCGGTATATCCTGTGCATACATGTCTGTCAAAGAATACATCGCTAGTAAGGCCAACAGGTATTTTATTTTTGTTATTAGTTTCATCACAAATTATTTTTCATCATTTATTTTCTTAATTTTTCTTTCCTGCCACATGCTGTATAATACAGGTACCACAAACATGGTCATCACCTGGATCATCATTCCTCCGAACAATGGAATGGCCATTGGTACCATAATATCTGATCCTTTACCAGTTGATGTCAGCACAGGTATCAGGGCAATGATGGTTGTAGCTGCCGTCATCATGGCAGGCCGTACCCTTTTACTACCCCCCTCCAGGATAGAATCCTTGACTTCTTTTCTTCTTTCAGGTTTATTCTTTTTAAAGACCTGTATCAGGTATGTTCCCATGATTACTCCGTCGTCAGTTGCCACGCCAAACAGTGCAATGAATCCGACCCATACAGCTACACTCAGGTTGATGGTTCCCACCTGGAACAGATCCCTCATATTGATCCCGGCGATGGTTATATTCATGAACCATGGCAAGGTGTAGAGCCATATCATCAGGAATCCACCGGCAAAAGCGACAAAAATGCCTGTAAAAATCATGGAGGCAGTTGTGACTGACCTGAACTGGAAGTAGAGGATCAGGAAAATGATAATGAGCGACACGGGGACAACAATCATCAGTCGTCTGGCAGCCCTTACCTGGTTTTCATAGTTGCCGGTGAATACATAATGTACTCCGGGAGGCACAATGAATTCCCCGGATTCAATTTTTTCATCCAGGTATGTACGGGCATTTTCAACAACATTAACTTCCGCATATCCCGGTTTTTTATCGAAGATCACATAACCGGTAAGAAAAGTATTTTCGCTTCTGATGAGCTGGGGGCCACTGACATATTCAATTTCAGCAAGTTCACCCAGGGGAATCTGCACCCCCGAGGGTGTCGGGATAAGGATATTCACCAGCTCACCTGGATTATCCCTGAATTCTCTTGCATATCTCATCCTTACAGGGAAACGTTCCCTGCCTTCAACTGTAGTGGTCAGCTGCATCCCTCCAATGGCTCCACTTATCTGCATTTGCATGTCCTGTACGGTCAGACCGTATCGTGATAATGCTTTCCTGTCCAGCCTGATCTCGAGATAGGGTTTTCCCACCACCCGGTCGGCAAATACCGAAGCAGGTTCTATCCCCGGCACATTTTTCAGCCATTTTTCCATTTCATAACCGGTCTGTTCAATAGATTCCAGGTCTGGGCTGGAAACCTTTATACCCATCGGGGCGCGCATACCGGTTTGTAACATGACTAACCGTGTCTGTATGGGCTGTAGTTTTGGAGCTGAAGTGAGTCCCGGGATTTTCGAAACCCTGACAATCTCATCCCAGATATCATCAGGACTTTTGATATGATCTCTCCATTGCCGGAAATATTCACCCCTTCTGTCAGGGATAAGTTCCTCCTTATCGATTAACCTGAAACCCTGTGTGCCCGGATTATATTTTATCCCGTCTTTCAGAATGAATGCTCCGTCACGGTCAACCTTAAACCGTATCCTGTGACCCTTCTCATCAAGGATGTATTCAGGTCTGTAGTTAATGACATTTTCATACATGGATACCGGGGCAGGGTCGAGGGCTGAGTTAACGCGTCCCCATTTGCCAACGACCTCCTCAACCTCCGGTATGGCATTTACTTTCATGTCGAGTAAGCGGATTACCTCAATATTCTCTTCGATACCCGAATGAGGCATAGTGGTTGGCATCAGCAGGAATGAACCTTCATCCAGGGACGGCATAAACTCTTTCCCCAGGCCGGGGAACACTCCGGTCACAGATGTCCAGGCCTTTGTGGTTTGCAGATTATGCCCGGTCAGCTTTTCTACTGTTCTGGGGATGAATCCAAATGTTTTATCGAATCCCTGCCAGGTGAGGATGCCCATTAGTAAAACAATCATGGGCAGGGCAAGAAATTTCCATTTATTGTCCAGGCACCATTTCAGGATCGGTTTATAAAACCTGACAATCGTGATCAGAATGCCCAGAACGACGGCAATCACAGATATCACAAAAAGAAAATTGATAAGTGAGCTGTTCCGGGCTCCGAGAGGCATCCACATCATCGTCAGGAAATAGATTACCACGGAGAGGGTCAGTGCTACATTGATATAATTAACGAAATATTTTCTTTTTTCAGGCCACCTGTATTCCATCAGGTTATTGATGCCAATCAAAATGAATACCGATGCGGGCCAGGCATGAAAGAACAGGATCAATATCAAGCCTGCGGCGATAAGTAAGAAATTAATGATCTGTCTCACTCTTTTTTTATCTATACGGATCTGAAAAATAACATTTGCCATTGCGGGTATGATAACCATTCCGATAATGAGGGCCGAGATCATGGCAAAGGTCTTGGTGAAAGCAAGCGGCTTAAACAGTTTTCCCTCAGCAGCCTGCATGGCGAAGACAGGAAGGAAGCTGACAACTGTTGTGAGCAGGGCGGTCAGGACCGCCGATGCAACTTCTATTGTGGCATTGTAAATCACTGTCAGCAACTTTTTGCCTTTTACCCCCCTGTTTTCAGGCATGTCGAGATGACGGATAATGTTTTCCGTAAAAACAACACCCACATCAACCATCACACCGATCGCGATAGCAATACCGGAAAGTGCAACAATATTGGCAGCTACCCCAAATTTTTTCATGACAATAAATGTCATCAGTACACCTACTGGCAATAAGCTTGAGATAAGGAATGATGCACGGAGATTCAATACAAGTATGATAACGACGATAATACTTATCAGGATCTCCAGTGTCAGTGCTTCTTCAAGTGTCCCGAGTGTTTCTTTGATGAGGCCAGTACGGTCATAAAAAGGGACGATCGTTACCTTTGAGATGGTGCCATCCTCCAATATCCTGGATGGTAAACCGGGAGCTATCTCTTCAATTTTATCTTTTACATTATTTATAACCTCCAGGGGATTTGCGCCGAAGCGGGCAACGACCACACCTCCCACAGCTTCGGCACCTCCTTTATCGAGGCCACCACGACGTGTGGCAGGCCCATAATTGACCCTGGCAACATCTTTAATGCGTATCGGGATATTATCCCTTACCGCCACAACACTTTCTTCGAGATCATTCAAATCCTTTATATAGCCCAGTGCCCTCACCATGTATTCAGCACGGTTAAATTCAATCGTTCTGGCCCCGATGTCAAGGTTACTTTTCTTTACTGCCTGCATGATCTGGTCAACACTCACACCATGGGCCTTCATAGCATTCGGATCAATGTCAACCTGGTACTCTTTCACAAATCCGCCGATGGATGCTACTTCGGCCACCCCCCTGGCGGATGTCA
>CAZGOR010000129.1:0-9674 GCA_964527875.1 uncultured Bacteroides sp.
CTGTGAAAACTCTGTGGACTCTGTGGTTTATACTACTTTTTAGACAGTCTCATTACGGCCAATTTGGTTTAACTCCGCGACTTGAATATTTTTTGTGCCCCTGTTCTATGGGAAGTATTCTCCCATTCTATCTGTTTTTCGTGCTAACGGAACGTACCTCGCCCATGGACTCCCATGCTGGTTATCATATTTGCTTCCTTTCTGTGTTTTTATACCGCTTCGATGAGCCTGTCCAGCTCCTCCCAAGCGTCTTTGTAAAAATGGTGGTCATACATCTTCAACTCAATCTGATGCCCACTCTCCGGGTTATTCTGGCAGGCACCGAGATAAACCAATCAATAAAGCTGCGGTGTTCCTGCTTTTTAAACTTGCCTTTCTTCTGGCGCATCATCACCGATATGTTGTATGCAAATACACTCAATTAGCGATGCTGATTATTTCTTCGTTTCGGTAAAATTGGAGCAAGCTCCATTTTACGCTCAACTTCTGAAATAATTGCCAGCGTATATCATTTGCCCAGAAATCATCGGTTATAGTACCTCCTGCCATCGTATGACCTTTTACCTGTTCAATCCATGTCTTGCTTTGCAGATTTTGCTTCTTCGCTCGCCAATCAAAACAAGTTTTGTATTGGTCTCTCTCATCGCAAAATTCACTGGTAGAACGCTGCTTGTACAACTCATTACCCTCACTTCTTTTGATTATTTTCAGGATATGAATATCTTATCCATTAATTTTGATATTTTTTCTAGCCTAATTCTGTCTCCACCAGGAACTTCAGCAGAAGCCCATCCATTATAGCCAATATCTTCAAGTGCTTTTAATACAACAGGCCAATTGCAATCTCCTTCTGTCAACTCAACTTTAAATCCTTTCCCAAAACCCTCTTCTCTTTCCTTTTTACGGCTGTATTCTTTCACATCCAGTTTTAATATCCGTCTATTGAGTGTTTTTATCCAATGTTCGGGCCACCCATACCGGACGACATTACCGACATCAAAATACCAACCTATCATAGGGTTTTTAAATTCATCAATATATTTCGCAGCCTCAAGCGGGCTGAGCAAAAAATTATTCCATACATTTTCGATTGCTATTTTTACGCCCGTTTTTTCAGCTTCCGGTAGAAGTTTCCGTATCTCCTTTTGTGATCTGTGATACGCTTCCTCATACGTGATTTCTTTATTGACTATTCCTGGAACCAGAAGAACTGTGGTCCCACCATATGCTTCGCAATCATTAAGGGCTGTTACCATTGAATCGACACAAGCTTGCCTGACTTTTGGATCAGGATGTGACATCGGCGATTTCCAGTGAACTGAATTAATAACACCCGGTATTTTCAATCCTGTTTTATCCCTTGATTTTATAATTTCTTTATTATCAAGATTATTCGGGCTATCCATTTCCACCCCGTCAAAACCAATATCTTTCAGTAATTTGAATTTATCGAGGATCGAAAGATCTTCTTTCACCATCCCAAACTTCAGAGATTTTTTTATTTCGGGGTTTTTAACAGATTTTTTGTTTAGCCCGTGATTCAGGGATATTGAGGGAAGTGACAACGACATCATTGCAGCCGTTCCCAATCCAACATTTAAAAATTTTCTCCTTTCCATTTTAATTATTTTTATATGAATTTTGTAACGTAAGGTAATGCAACAGGAAGGCCATCGAATTTAAGATCCCAATTGTATTCATCTATTTCAGGTCCAAATTTTTCTTTGGAATGAAAGGCATCATCATATGTAATGGCTTGGCCAGTATATGCTGCCATTCTTCCCATGATCGCTATCATATCGCTTTGAATCATCCATTCACCATCATTTTTTAGGATTGCGTTCCTGATAGATGCAAACAATTCATCTTTTCATATGGGGAATAATAACCACCCGGAGGACTGTTTTTATGGTGTCCGCCTATATTAATGTCAAAACTTTGGTCTTCAGGAAAATATCCTTCGTCCCCCAAATGCCACTTGCCCACAAAACAGGTTTTGTATCCCTTTTCTTTGAGCTTTTCTGCCAAAGTAACATCTTCTAACCCCAACTCATGACTAATCTGGGGCACTAACAAGGGCCTGTCTTTTGGGTCACTCCCAGGAATCCAATCAGGAATACCAACACGGTTTGGATGTTTATCAGTCATTAATGCTGCCTTGGTAGGGCTGCAAAACGGATTTGCAGAATAGGCCTGTTTAAAACAAACCCCATTTTCAGCCAGTTTGTCAATATTTGACGTTTCATAAAAATTTTCAGGGAAATTACATTTTACATCTACCCAGCCCAAATCATCAACAAGAATGAAAACAAAGTTAGGTTGACTTTCCTTTTTATAACAGGAAAACAATATAATTGTTAAAAGAGAAAAAAGATTTTTGATATTCATATTAATCATTATTTGACTTTCATGATTTTTTTGTTCTATTTTTCCTAACTCATTTTGATTTTGTTTGATACACCTTTGCTAAAAAAATTTTTGTAAGCCATCCTGAATTACAAGGTGGCATTTTGAAGCTGCTACTTAAAAATTAACTCTTCGGCGATTAAAGTTTTATTTATCAGCCGTTCAAAATCCAACCTTGTCGATAGGTGGGACCAGGAGTAGTGGTGCGTCTGATGTATTTTTCTGCCTCATTAGAGTTTGTAGCCTTCAGATTTTTGGCATCCCAATTGAGCTTTTCCTTTACTCGATAGGCCACAAGGGCAAGCAAATTATGCTCTATTAACTTACCGGCGTAATCGAAATTTGAGAGGGTAGTTCCTCCGTTCTTGCAGGCATCAACCCATTCCTGGTAGTGCGTAATGGGACCTTGTGTGGATCGAATCAGATTCTTTCCAATGCTTGAAATGTCTTCCTTGGTTTCGCCATTATGAAACCTTATCTTACGATAATCATAGTCAATAATCATATAACCTTTTTCACCTTTAATGACTACAGCTTTGAACCGGTCGTTTTCGGGTACATCGTCAGGTTTTTTGCCTCCATCGCTCCAATGTATTTTAATGGGCGGACGCCAATCGTTGGCGGGGTGTTCCCATGTAGCTTTCAGCCAGAATGGGCAAGTGTCGTTTTTAATTGGCGAGCCACTAGCCTCACAGGTAGTGGGAAAATCTAAGTCCAGTACCCAAAAGGCTATGTCCATCATGTGACTGCCCATATCTCCAATTTGACCTGCGCCAAAGTCCCAGAACCAATTCCACTCTAAGCAATCTCCATCAATATAGCTGGGATTGAATGGATGGTAAGGGCTGGGACCTACCCATAGATCCCAATGGAGGTGACTTGGCGCTGGATCCATGTCTGTGAAGTAATGTCCATGTTTTATTTCTTCCTTTGGTTCCCGACTGCACCATGTCCATGCTTCTTGCGGAGGGCCAATAGCTCCGCCACGAACCAATTCAACTGTGCGCCTAACATTTGGATGAGCATGCATCTGGGTACCCATTTGCGTAATAACCTTGTCTTTATGCTTCAAGTAGGTATTGCGAACCATCCGCGCCTCTTCAACAGTGATAGCCAGAGGCTTTTGACAATACACGTGCATATTACGATTCATAGCCCATGTAGAGATAAAGGCATGGGTATGGTCCGTTGAAGCACAATAAACCGCATCTATATCCTTTTGTTCTAAGGCCTTGCGCCAGTCTATATAGGTTTTAGCCCCGGGAAATCTATTAGAGGCCTTCTTGAGATTTTCCTCGTTCACGTCACATAGAGCAACGATGTTTTCTTCCTTTAGAGCATCATTGTTCAGTTCTTTCCAACCCTGATTGCCGATACCGATAGCGGCAATGTTCAACTTGTTGCTGGGAGATATTTTACCGTTGCCGGCCAGTACATGTGCCGGTATCACTGTAAAAGCCGCCGCCGCAGTAAGACCAGTACCTAAAAATTCTTTTCTCGTCATGCCAGTTCGTTCCTTTTTCAATTTTTTATCCTCATTCTTAATTTTCATTTTTTTTAAAGTTTAAGGTAATTCAATAATTTTAATATTCCGGAAATGGATTTCTGCTCCTTCAGCTTCCAGGCAGATGTAGCCTTTCTTTTGTGAAGACTTGCTGATACCGTTCACGAATTTGCCATTTACCGACATTTTAATGGTGCCGTCCACGCATACCACGTCGTAGGTGTTCCATTTCATCTTTTCTTTGCAGCGGTTTTCCACCGATTTACTTCGTTTGCCCCGTGGGTTGTCGGGTACCACTTCCACTCCGCCAACACCGAACAATTCGCCATGCACATAGGCGATGGGAGGCTTTTTTCCATTCCGGATGTTTTGGTTCACCCAGTCGAGTTCAAGCATTTGCACTTCCACGCCATCGGGCAGGTTATTTTCGCCCGGAATGGCCTTGCTCCATACAAAGGTGCCCGAGTTTCCCCCGGCTTCCATGTGTTTCCATTCGATGTGCAGGATAAAATTTTCGTACGCTTTCTCGCTCCGGATAACGCCAATGGGCAGCCCGGAACAAATTAGCACGTCGTCGTCCACTTTCCAGGTATCCTCATCAGTATTCACCTGAAACCAGTTTACCCACTCACCTTCAGCATTTTCACCAACAAGCACTTTTTCCCATGTAACCTCGTGGCCAAAAGTACAAACCGGCTCTTGTGCCGATAAACCCTTCATTGCAAAAATGATGGAAATAATAAATAATGTTATTTTTCTCATTACTTTAATTTTTAAATTATTTAGTCGTTCTTCTCATTACTCTGAATTTTTACTCTATATGAAGTTGCATATTCATATATTCCTAACCTTCAAAGCTAAGTAAAAAGTCAAACCATAATTAGTGTCTGAAATAAAACTTATCTTTTTTCAAGATTTTCATAAAAATGATTTCATTTTTCAGGAATGGTTTCGTTTAAGCCATCAATAAATTGACATTTCTCCTTGATTTTCAATTATTCATTGAAGATTTCATAAAATAGCGTTGGCCTTCTTCCTCCTGTTCCCGCATAAGGAATATTCAATGATTCATCATCCGAAACCTTTTTACTGTCCCACATGGTTTCGCCCTCGGGGTTTGTAACAACAATCTGGTAGGCTGATTGGGTATAATCCCGCTCACCTTCCGGAGCAATCATCTGCCAGCTGAATCGTGGATTTTTTACATCAATGCCGATGGGATTTTTTAAATACTCAACCATCAGATTTGTAATTTCCACAGCAGCATTGATAAGCACGAAGTTTGAAAAAATCAGGATCGAAACAATCAGTGTTCGATAACCAATCGCTTTATGTTTTTGTATCATGTTTTTTGGTTTATTGTTTTATTTAAGGTAAAATAAATAAATCTAAACATACTAACGGATTAGGTGATTAATCAGGAGATATTGATAATTATGTATTGCAGAGCAACCAATTATTCGGAACGGTTAAAAAAATATCGTTTAGCAGGTTTACAACAATTTGTATTATGCCATGATTATCCTGAAGATAGCGCTATCTCTCCGTTCAGACATTCCCGAGTGATGAAACAGTACAACTGAGATCTATTATCATATCTTTCTAAGAGCTAATGCTGAAAGATTAGATTTATAAACAGTTATTGTACATCAGTGTTCTCAATGCGGAAGTAATCACACATAATTTCAAATTGTGGTTCATCACTTTTTTCCATTTGTCCCATCATTTGATCCATCCTGTTGCCAAAAGGATCAATACCATCGCAGGCAATCAATCCGGCTTTAATATCGCTGAGAACTGCATTAGTTGATCCCAGGAGCTCAAAACTTTTTCCATTTATTGAGTAATATGCAGTATAGTTACTCCCTTTCTTTTCGAGTTTAAATACGATTGTATAGTTATCTTTAAACAATCCGGTTGTTCTTAAGTTAGCAGCTGAGAATTGGGAACCATTGTTTTCGACAAGAAGTTCTAAAAATTCATCACTACTCATAAAACCTTTTCTTGTATAATTATAAACAAGTTTTACATAATTATCATCATCCTGGTAAGCTACCAGACCACCCTGCTGTCCGGCTTTAGCTGGTCTATTTGAAAATTCTATTTTTGATTCGATAATCCAGTCGGTATTTGCACTCTGCAGTAAAATATTTTCAGCGTTGTTACTGGTATCTCTAATATCCCCTTCCTGTGGGGTAATAACAAGGTAACCAAGAGACTCGGAAAGGCTCCAGTTGGTGTTATTTTCTCTGACCCAGCTCCATTGTTTTCCAGGAGTAGTGTCATCGAATTCATCACTAACAGATTTAAATCCAAAGTTCACTTTATAAATATCTTTTTCTCCAGTAATGTTATCAGTTAAAGTTATCACTGCTGTTCCCGGTAAGCTTTTAGCCTGAACTACATCAACCGCAATATCATCACGGGTAGCAACAGCCATTACCTGCGGCACTTCCTCCGTATTATCGGGGAGAAGGATGCCATAACCGTGAACATCCGGTTTAAAAGATGCGATCTCCTTTTCAACCACTGTCAGGGTGCTCAAAGTGAGATCCGGTATTATTTTCAATGGGTAACTGTCGGAAATTGTTTTACCTTCGATTTTTACAGTGGCTGTGATGGATACAACTCCTGTTTTTACTGCGGTGACAAGTCCATTGTTATCCACTGATGCTACTGAAGGATTGTTACTGCTGTAGTTTACTTCCGTTTTGGTAATATCGAAAAAGCTGTCGTCTGACATAGCAACAGTGATACTTGTCTGTACTTTTTCTCCCAATTTCAAAACAACTTTTCCACATTCAGCCACTACAGTCTTAGGAAAGGGATTGTAAGTGCCGTTCATGGTAGCTTCCACTGTACCTTTGATGTCTTTTGAAGAAGCTCCTATTTCAAAGACATATTTTCCCTGGTCGAATGTTATTTTATCTTTATCAGCATCCCAGAACCACAGGTCTGCACAATCGATGTCAATCTCAACAGTTTCGGTTTGCCCTGTCGGGATAGTAACTCTTTGAAATCCTTTTAACCTTTTCATAGGTCTCTCCAGGGTAGCAGGGCTTTCGGGGGTTTTCAGATAAACCTGAACAACTTCATCACCATCAACATTTCCTGTGTTTTTAACATTAACACTGACAGTAATTTTATCGTTCGGGGTAATGGTTGATTTGCTTATCTTGAAATTGCTATATTCAAAAGTTGTAAAAGAAAGACCATAGCCGAATTCATAAGACACATCTTTATCGAAATACCAGTAGGTACGTCCATTTTTGTTTTCTTTTCCCCTGAGAGTATAGTCTGTTATTTCCGGCAGGTCGTTAACTGATTTGTACCATGTGGCATTCAGTTTTCCTCCCGGATTGACATCACCGAACAGTATTTTTGCTATTGCGGTACCCTGTGCCTGACCATTGAAACCTGTCCATATGATACCTGCAACATTTGGAAGGTCTTTAAATTGTTCTACTTCAACCATTCCAAGGCTTTGTATTACAACGATTGTATTCGGGTTAACTCCGGCAACAGCTTTGATCAGCTCATACTGGTTTCCGGGCAGGAGGAGGGTAAGCCTGTCGGCTCCTTCACTGGCAGTTCTGTCGTTGGTACCGACAAAGACGATTGCCACATCTGATGAAGAAGCCATCGAAAGTGTCTCCTGATCAATCGGAGCTATTTCCGGGGCATGATAAACAAGAAAGATGGTCTGATTACCTGTTACGTTTAACTGGTTAACATTTGCTATTAATGTTCTGGACATGAATGCGCTTGCAATACCCTGACCTCCTTTCACATCAAATGATGCCAGTATATCACCTGTGTGGGAACCTATCCTCACATCAATCGAACCACCATCTCCGGGCACGGACAAGTTAATATTGATATTTTCTATATTGCTGATATTTAAATTGTTGTATGATGTCCAGTCTCCATCCTTAATACTTCTGAGAGATTTTTCGGGTGTTATTTCGGAACCTGCTGTAATTCCTTTTGCAGATGCATCAAAGTCGGTTGCATGATATCTTACTACAGATCCATCATTTTTCACCACCTCAAACCAGAAAATGTTAAACATATTACTCATGCTTAAAGTATTTCCACCTTCACTATACACAATTTCTGCAGATGAACCCTTGCTTTCCAGGAGTGTTTTTATTCCGGATAAAGGAGTAATCCTGTTAGCTTCTAATGTCATACCAGTATATGGTCCCAGTTCAACCTTATCGGCTTGCGGCCCGATGATGGTAATTTTATTAAGTTCGTTCACGTTAAGTGGTAAAATCCTTTTATTATTAACCGGATTATTCTTCAATAATACAGGTGTTTTCTCAGCTACTTCGATTGCCAGTGCATGATGTTCGGGAGCATTAATAAAATCAGGCGAAATAGAGGAATATGGAACTTTAGAGGGTGGATCAAATTCTCCTGTTCTCATACGTATTGTAAATATGTTAACTAAGGCCAAATCCATATCTGCCTCAGTAATTAAACCTTCTTTCAGTACGTCGATAGTACTTGTCTGATAAAAATCTCCGCAGTCGGTATCGACACCTGCTTTCAGTGCCATTGCTGTTGCTTCCGTTTTGCTTTTTGCATAGTTATGACCGGTTAGGATATCACCCACAGCCCCACAATCGCCTGTAACATAGCCATTTAGCCCATATGTCTTACGTGCTAGTGAATCAATAAAATATTTGCTTGCTGTTACAGGAACTCCATTCACAGCATTGTAGCAAGACATGATACCTGGCAGATTATCTTTCTCAATAAGTTTCTTATAAGGAGCAAGGTAGAACTCTCTCATGTCTCTGTCATCCATATCTGAACTACCAAAATGACGGTTGAATTCACTGTTGTTGGCAAAGTAGTGTTTTCCGCATGGAACAGCTTTGAGATAAGCAGGGTCATCACCCATCATTCCTCGAACAAAACCACCTGCAATCCGGGAAATTAAAAACGGATCTTCTCCGTAAGATTCGCCTGTTCTTCCCCATCTTGGGTCTCTGACAGGCTCAACAACAGGAGACCAATAGGTGAGGCCTGCCATAATGGTGTAATTGAATCCACGTGCTTCTTCGGATATGACCGAAGCTTCACGCTGCATCAGTACAGGGTCCCATGCAGCACCCAGAGCTACACTATTCGGAAATGAAGTTGCGGGGCCTGCATTCGGATGAAGAAAACTGGCAATACCATGCAGGGCTTCACCCCACATATTATAGGCATTGATACCCAGGCGTGGTATGGCTGCCATTGTATTGCCAAGAAGACCTTGTTTTTCCTCAAGGGTCATCCTGGATACAAGGTCGGCTGCTCTTTCTTCAAAGGAATAGGCAGTATCCATGTAAATAGGTTTCTTTGAATCCGTTTTACATCCGGTCATGAAAACCATCACTGCAAATAATGCCGGAATATTAAAACTTAATCTGTTGATTCTTTTTTTCATAGAAGAGGTTTTTAAATTGTTAGCAACTTTAGGATTTATTTTTGAAATGTTTATTTATGTAATATTCAACTTAAGAGAATAACTTAACGTCAATTCGTTATAAGGATGAGTTTTAAAGTGCTTAATATGAATGATTTTAATAGTAAAGTGTAAATGGAATAATGGAAAAATGGAATGATGGAATAATGAAATATATTTAGAAATAGTATATCCTTAGAATCCAGTATTCCATTCCATTGTTTCATCAACATGTATTAAGCTACAAATTAATTAACTCAAGTTGCTAGTTGCAGGTTGCAAGTTACAAGTTATTAAATATCA
>CAZGOR010000130.1:0-9500 GCA_964527875.1 uncultured Bacteroides sp.
GTCGGCAAAGATATTTACGGCTTCTGCACGCATAAGTGTCACTCGCCTCGCTCGGCTTCAGCCTGAGGAAAGCGGCTACCCGATATGCCGGCCTCGAATAATGAGAGACCGGATGTCTTCCACCCGCCAAACGGTGATCCTCGGTGCCAGCTTAATCGGCTTCGGAAACCGGCCCGACTTTACTCCGGCCCACCAGGTGGATTTGCCGACAGGGATAGGGCCGGTTGGGGCAAGGATGGACGAAAGGCGAACGAAGCCCGTTTCGGGAAGGCCATCTTTGTGCATCGGGATTACCTCAGGTTCAATTAGATCTGAGGTCGTCTTACGCGTTCCAAGACTCTCAGTGGCCGAACTCGGTTTTCCTCAAACCGAATTCGGTTATCGGTCCTCCTGACTGGAATCACCCGGCAGTATCTCGGCAGCCGCGTCCTTGATCCACTTCCGCACCGTGTCCTCGTCGATCGACATTCCAAGTTCGTGTAAATCAGACGCTATCTCGGATGCCGTCCCGCTGCGCGCTGCAGCCGGGTCGAAACTATACCCTTTGATCGCCATGCCGATGATGAGTTTGAGCGCCGTCGCGCGTTCTTTGCTAGACAGTCCCTTCTCTTGAGGTGGTTCTGCTGGTTGCGTCCTGAGGCGTTCGATTTCCTTGAGCGCTGCCTCATGTTCGGCCAGCAGAGGCTCATATTTTGAACGGTAGTTGATATGATCCGGACTCGCCTTGATGACTTCAGCGGCCAAGTTCTCTGGAAACGGAAACTCGATTGTCCTGGCCCATTCGACGAAGTCGCACGGATTGATGGGAAAATAGAAAGTGGCGGATGGGAGTATGGTGGTCACCGCGATTTCTCCTGGTATGACCAGGATCTGATCGAGAAATTATCAAATGAAGCAGTCGATAGGACACTGATAAAGTTTGATGCTATCCAGCCACCTGCAGGTGAAATGCCGGTTGTTCTTGGTTCCGGCATTACGGGTATATTATTGCATGAGGCAATAGGTCACGGTATGGAAGCTGATTTCAACCGCAAAAACATCTCCATCTATAGTACGATGATCGGAAAGAAGGTGGCAGAACCTTTTGTCACCATCATTGACGATGGCACCATTCCAAATCTGAGCGGCTCGATTAATATGGATGATGAAGGCACACCTGGTAAAAAAACTGTGCTGGTAGAAAATGGTATATTGACCGGTTATCTTCATGATAAAATATCGGCCCGTTATTATGATGTTGAACCTACCGGTAACGGACGCCGCCAGAGTTATCAATATATGCCTTTCCCAAGAATGAGGAATACCTATATGATGCCGGGTGAGGCCACCCCGGACGATGTCATTAAACAGGTGAAAAATGGTATCTATGTGGCAGATGTGAGCAACGGGGAGGTATTCATCGGACAGGGTGATTTTTCCTTCTATGTCAGCCAGGGTTACCAGATAGAAAACGGAAAACTAACTGCCCCTATCAAAGATATTAATATCATGGGCAACGGCCCGAAAATGCTTACAAACATTATCATGGCTGCCAACGATCTTACTATGTACCACGGAGGAGCCGGTGCCTGTGGTAAAGAAAACCAGGCTGTGAAAGTCTCATTCGGACTACCTACCTGTCTGGTTAAATCGATGACCGTTGGCGGCACAAGCCAGAGAGGAGGTGTATCATGAACCAGGAAATGAAAAATCTTTGTAAATGGATCATCAGCACAGCAGAAAAAAACGGTGCAAAAGAATGTAGAGCCATAATCCATAAAACCAGGAATGTAAATATACGTTACCGGGAACAAAAACCCGAAATAATCAGAGAATCAACAACCCAGGGGTTATCACTTGAAATTTATGTTGACGGGAAATATTCAACACGGAATACTCCTGATCTCAGGAAAAAGTCATTGGGAGATTTCATTTCAAAAGCTATTGAAAATACCAAATACCTGGAAGAAGACCCGTACCGCTACCTTCCTGATCCTCAATATTATGAGGGCAGACCAGAGGTTGATCTGCAAATCCTGGATCCGTCTTATCATGACTTTTCCGCCGAACAGCGACATGACATGGTAAAAGATATTGAAGATGCATGCATTGAGAAAGGTGGTGACAGGCTCATTTCCGCACAGGCTGAGTTAAGCGATCGTTTTACGGAATTATATATATTATCAAATAACGGCTTTGAAGGCGAATCTGAAGGGACACGTTTCGGTGCAGAAATATCATTAACAATTCAGGATGAAGGCAACAGAAAATCTGAAGGATTTATATATGTCAGCAGCCGTATGCTGGAGGATTTTCCCGGACCGGAAGAAATTGCCAGCATTGTTTCGCGTGACGCCTATCAACAGCTCGGCTCAAAGAAAATTAAAACTGCAAAACTGCCTGTCATCATTCAAAACCGTAATACCGGAAGAATATTGTCGGGATTACTTTCTGCAATGAACGGCCAGAATCTTCAGCAGAGAAGCTCATTCCTGCTCAATAAAAAGAACCAGGTTATTGGAAATAATCTATTAATCCTCATCGATAATCCATTAATTACCAGGGGATTGGGAAGCCGGCTGTTTGATTCCGACGGTTTCCCCTGCAAGGAGAGGACAATGATCGATGAAGGTATCCTCAGGGATTATTATATCGACTGGTACTACAGCAGAAAACTTGATTGTGAACCCACAACCGGGGGCCCTACCAATTTGATCATCCCTCCGGGAGAAAGATCTGTGGAAGAGATTATGAAAGATGTTGACCGTGGTATATTGGTCACGGGAGTTATTGGCGGGAACTCAAATTCAACAACAGGAGATTTCTCTCTGGGCATCTTCGGCCAGTTATTCGATCATGGAAAACCAGTCCAGCCCGTAGCAGAAATGAATATTGCAGACAATCATCTTCAGTTCTGGAATAAACTTACAGAGATAGCAAACGATCCATGGATGTACAGCACCCGTCAACTGCCAAGCCTGGTATTTAAAGATATCGTCGTTTCCGGAGCGTAATAAAATTTAATTGCCGTCGGCTGAAGCCGACGGCAATTTACCCAACACCCCAAACACATATCCCCCTCATACGATCTCATTATAATACGACAACGTATATGCCCCCGCCTCATCCATATCTTTTCCGAACAGAATGATCCCATCTTTATGTCCCCCCATGATTACGATCCTTCCTTCAAGTGTACCGGGCTCCTTCAGCAACCTGATGATTTCCAGAGCTATTTCAGGAGTTCCATATTCCGCATCGCTGCTAGTTGTAGGAACCCTGTTTAATAAACTGGTCCAGAAAAAATTATGGTGTATATGAATAACTGCACTTATCCCGGATGATTCAGAATATATTGCCGCATGACTCATCGACTCAGAAGAAGCTTTAATAGGTCCCGTGCAGGCTAATGTATTCTCTTCAAGGTTATAACCTGTGACCAGACAATAATGGTGTTCATCAAGACTTTTCAGTGATCCGGTCGCTGAACCGGTGATATAAAAATGACTGGATCCTTTTTTCCTTAAACTGATATTGCCAAACCCTATACCCTTTTTATCCGCACCGATCATTCCCAAATCATATAACACATCCCGCCATGCGGAAATTTTAATCAGTTCCTCTGCAGGTATGACCGGTCCTGATTTTTGCCAGTTAACAACAAACTTGATATATCCCTCGCCTGGTTTCATGAATTAATACGCAATAATAATTTTAACCACACCTGTCTGCCGCTTCGGCAGACAGGTGTGGTTAATAAATATATTTGAATCGCTATCATATAATCTTATTCCTCAGACTGGCCAGTTTGGTGCTGATTTCAAGAATTTGTTCCGGTTCTACATCAATATAATATTTGCTTGCAGATATTATTTTATTAACCGTATCTACAGCTACATCATCAGCAACATAATAAATCTGAAACTTATCAAATGACCTGCGGATATTTTTAAGCATCAGAAGGTATTCGGTCAATTCTTCTTCTCCATGATAATTGTTCATAAGTGAGATCAGGCTGTTCAGTGAATATTTCTGTTCAGCAATTTTGTCAAGAAGTTTAATATTTCCCTGATCTCTTTCAAATATTTGAGTTGCAATATACATCCCTTCTACCCAGCCTCCCATCATTACCATTGCAGCAGCAGAGTTTTCACCGCTTTTTCGCAGATAATGATCCACTGACCTGTAGATATCCACTGAAACCCTTGCAAGGGAATCTTTATTACTGACATAACTCTCCAGATTTGTCAGGACGTCAGAATAAATTTCTTTCGGCATGCCCAAATCATCTGAAAGCCTTTGAATAGCATTAATATAATTGACAGTATTCTGTTGTCTGCCGAACATCTTCACATAGCTCAGATCCACCCCGTAAACCCCCAGGTTCATCGCTAATTTTAAACTGGTATTATATCTGCTGAGATTACCCGGTGAATTCAGAATATCCGGGAAATAATTTGCTCCCACCTGCTCAAACAAATGTGCCATCTCTACCGGTAGTGACATGTGATAAAAAATTTCCTTTGGCTCTGCAGGGATTGTATCAAGAATATCCAGCATTTCTGTACTTAATCCTTGTATATATTCCGAAGATTTATCTGACCTGCACGATGAAACAAACAGAAGGAAAAATACGAATGAAGAAAAAAATAAAATCCTGAAAAAGTTCATTTTCTTTAACCGATTTAAATCAAATCACTCATATAATATGTTAAAAGTAATGAATTTAGAAATTAATAAAAGAAGCTTATTAATAAAATGGCTCTTTAGCAGGTTCAATTGGTTAACTTAAGTTGCTGGTTACGGATTATCCTGATAAAATTTAGATGGATTAATATATTGTAATTCAGGGTATTAATTAAATTAATTTTCTGATCTGAAGTATTTGGATGATTGATTCTGCAATTTCCTCGATGCTTAAAGTCATACAATTAAATGAGACATCAAAGGAAGAATAATCAGTTCCCTTACCATGAAAATAATCCCGGAATTGAGCTCTTTTCCTGTCAATGTCATGAGCATATTTTAAGGCTTCATCCATGGGAATACAATATCTTTCACTAATCCTCATGACTCTCCAGTCAAGCGGAGCTTCAAGCTTGACATGAAAGGATTTCTCAATATCTCTTGTGATGGCAACCCCTCCCCTGCCAACTATAATCACATTCCCTTCACTTGCTATATTGCGAATAACTTTTGCTATCGCATTTCTGATCTTCCTGTCACTTTTATAATATTTTTTCGATTGGGATGACAGGATTTCATCCATGAAACTTCGTTTTTCATACCTGAATACATACCCTATTTCTGTTGGATCCACACCAAGTTCTTTAGCCGATTCCGAAAGGATCTCTTTACTGATCCATCTCCAATCAATCCTTTTTGCAATAGGGCTTTTGAGTTCCGTTAACCGTGAAGCAAGTTTTGCAGCAACTTTTTTTGCCGGGCATCCTGCTTCTCTTGAAATAGTGATAACAGGTCCCTCGAATGCCTGTCTGGACAGTGTCTCTAAATATCTTTCTGTCAAATACCTGGAAAAATCTATTCGCATAATTGCAAAAAGATTTATTGTTTAATTATTAATATTGCATTGTGCGATTTTGCCGACGATATTAATAATGAGGAACTTGTAGAATTGTCCCAGCCCAACGGGTGAAATCTTCAAAAATATTCCAGATTCAATTTCTTAGTTTTTTTATCGCACAACAGGTTAACAATATAAAATTAATATATTATAAGTAAGTTGTCAAGTTCCCTGTCATTCTTTTTATTTAAGTACCACCCAGCCTTTCTCTTTTGAAATGGTATTGATCAGGGAAGTAATGGTAATATATTGCTGCATGATCTGACTGATCTGATCTTCCTGTGCAGATTGTTCCTGTGCTTTTCTTATCTCTTCTTCTTTTTCCTTCTGTGCTATTTCAAGAATCTTTCTTTTATACTCAATAATAGCCTTGGGAACATTTTTTTTCAGGAGCATATCTTCCGTTTCAACAAATGCTCCCTTTTTCTTATGTAATTTGCTCAATTCATAAGGAAAACTCAGAAGATCAACTGCCAGTTTACTTATCTGTTCATCTTTATGATTAATAAAATATTTGATATCTATTACTTCGCCGCGATTTATGAATTCATGAATTTCTTCAAATATTTTTCTATAAAGCAGGTTTTTAAACTCCAGTTCATCATTGAGTATTTCATTGATGATATATTCAGCAACAGATATATATTCAATGCCTGTTTGTTCATTATGTATTTCAAAAAGCTTTTCATTGCCCCACTGCAACAGGAATCTGACCAGTAGTTTTTCCTGTGATTCACTGTAAACTTCACGAACAAATGAAGGAATTGTTGTTGATTGGAATTGAACCTGTTCTTTAGGTGCATACCTTTTGTAACGGTCTTCAGCCCGTTTCCTTCTCAGGCGATATACCTGTGAATACAATATTCGTTCTTCGGTATCCAGCAGTTTGCTGCATTCTTTGATATATACCGATCGTGTTATCGTATCCGGAATAACTGCAACAGAGCGTATCACATCATTGATCAGTCCTGCTTTTTTCACAGGATCATTTTCTGCTTCATCCAGCAGCAGTTTTGTTTTAAAAGATATGAAGTCTTTTTCCTGTTTTTTTATGAATTCCATGAACTCTTTTGAGTTCATATTTTTTGAACAGGAATCCGGATCTTCACCTTCCGGAAGAAGGACAACTTTTATATTCAAGCCCTCTTCAAGCACAAGATCAATCCCTCTCATTGAAGCCTTAATTCCAGCCTCATCTCCATCATATATGATCGTGATGTTCTGGGTAAACCTTTTTATCAGTCTCACCTGTTCCACCGTCAGTGATGTACCTGATGTAGCAACGACATTCTCAATACCGGCCTGGTGTAAAGCCATAACATCGGTATACCCCTCAACCAAATAACATTTATCCTCCTTAACAACAGACTGTTTGGCAAAATAAAGACCGTACAGGATCCTGCTTTTTTGATAGATATCTGATTCCGGTGAATTGATATATTTGGCTATTTTATCATCGTGCCGGAGTGTTCGTCCGCCAAAGCCCGTTACATTACCTGAAAGCCCGTGGATCGGGAACATGATACGGCCATTAAACCGGTCGAAATAAGCATTTTCTTTCTGAATCACCAGTCCGGTTTTAACAACCAGATCTAGTTTATACCCTTTTTTCTGCACTTCCTTTGTGAAAGCATCTTTTTGTTCAAGACCATAACCCAGCTGAAATTTCTTTATGATATTCTCCCTGAAACCCCTTTCTTTAAAATAGGCAAGTGCAACAGATTGTCCTTCAAGCTGGTCATAAAGATTTGATGTAAAATTCTTTTGTGCAAAAGAATTGATTGCCAGAAGGCTTTCCCGCTCATTATGTAATTCTATCTCTTCCGGAGTCGGTTCCTGCTCAGTAATTTCAATGTTGTATTTCCGGGCAAGATAACGTAATGCTTCCGGATAGGTAAGCTTTTCATGCTCCATAAGAAAACCAACCACATTCCCCCCATTTCCTGAACTGAAATCTTTAAAGATTCCTTTTGATGGTGAGACAAAGAAGGAGGGAGTCTTTTCATTTGTCCAAGGACTGAATCCCTTGAAGTTCTGGCCGGCTTTCTTAAGTGATACAAAATCCGAAATGACTTCAACAATATCCGCTGCATTAAAAATTCTGTCTATGGTCTGCCGGTCAATCATTTATTAACAAAATAGCTCTGATAATGAATCATTTACATTTTGTTGGTGGCTTTACTAAATTAGGGAATTATATAAGAAAAAACTATATTTTGGCCATTAGAATTTAATAGAGACATAACATATTAAAGACAATTTCCCAATTATAGGTTTAACCACAGAGTTCACAGAGTATTCACAGAGGGCACAGAGAGTTTCAAAACATATTATATTCTTTGTTTGTTCTTTGTATACTCTGTGAACTCTGTGGTTAAATTATATTCAATAATATACATTTTCGTTTAGCTGAGTCTTCAGGAATCATTAAATTTGTCATCACACCTATATTACAATCACATTGAAAAAACTTGTTGTTTTAACAGGATCAGGGATCAGTGCTGAGAGCGGCCTGAAAACTTTCCGCGAAATGGATGGATTATGGGAACAATATGATGTACATGAGGTTGCCAGTCCCCAGGGCTGGGCCGATAATATGGAACTTGTTTGCCGCTTTTATAATGAACGACGGAAACAATTGATTGAGACTTCCCCTAACCGTGGACATACTGAACTCGTGGAACTCGAAGATTATTTTGATGTCGAGATCATCACACAAAATGTTGACAATCTGCATGAACGCGCGGGGAGTACAAAAGTCCTTCACTTACATGGAGAGATCATGAAGGCCAGAAGCACAGGCGATCCCTCCCTGATATATGAACTCGATACATGGCAGTTAAATCCTGGAGATAAATGTGAAAAAGGATACCAGCTGAGACCCCACGTGGTCTGGTTCGGAGAACCTGTACCACTGATGCAAGCCGCTGTTGCAATAACCCGCCGGGCAGATATATACGCGGTGATCGGATCTTCACTCGTCGTTTACCCTGCAGCCGGCCTGCTCGATTATGTGCCTCCCCATGTGCCGGTATATCTTATCGACCCGAATGATATACCTTTACCACAATACCGTGAAGTAGAATTCATCAGGGAAAAAGCCAGCGTCGGGGTACCCATAATGAAGAAAAAACTTATCGGGAAATATTACAAGTGAATAAGTTAAATCTTCATTTTTCTTAAAAACAATGTTTAAATCAGTCAAGATAATATTACTCCTTTTGTTTATTCCTGTTATTTCTTTTTCCCAATATTTCGACGGCGGAGCAGTTGCCGGGTTAAGTGCCAGCCAGGTTGACGGTGACAGGTATTGGGGATTCAATAAACTGGGATTACTGGGAGGGGGTTGGATTAAACGTATGTTTACCTATACGATCGAAGGTCAACTGGAACTCAGGTATATCATGAAAGGAGCTTATGAAGCTGAAAATATTGATGATGCGATCTACTATAAACTTGTTCTGCATTATGTCGATATCCCGGTAACAGTCCATTACATCTACAGGAAAAATTTCCTTTTTGAACTCGGCCTTGCCCCGGAATTCATTGTATATCATCGCGAAGAAGATGAATATGGAACAACTCCTGAAGATGCACCCCCTTTTCATAAACTCACCATAAGCGCCATTGGAGGAATAGGCTATATGTTCTGGGAAAAATTTACAGTTAATCTCAGATATAACTACTCTGTCGTACCGATCAGAAGCCATCCCAGCGGACAAACATGGCTGCTGAACCGGGGACAGTATAATAATGTGTTGACATTCGCTTTGTACTATCAGATATCGAAATAAGTATTATATCTGTAGTTTATTTTAAGAGGTTGCAGGTTACAGGTTGCAGGTTACAGGTTGCAGGTTACAGGTTGCAGGTTACAGGTTGCAGGTTGCAGGTTACAGGTTGCAGGTTACAGGTTGCAGGTTACAGGTTGCAGGTT
>CAZGOR010000131.1:0-6912 GCA_964527875.1 uncultured Bacteroides sp.
AAGCTATACCCGTTTGTGAAGGTTTATAGTAATGATCCAGTCACTTTAAATGACTGGATCATTTGGCGAAGCTGTACCCGCTCGTTAAGACGAGAAGCGAAAAACAAATCCGAATAGCTATAAATAATCTGGGGAAAATTAAAGACTATTCCCCCCTCGCGAGAGAGGGGGTTAGGGGGTGAGTCCGTTAAAACCCACAAATATTTTTTTCTACAACATTACGATATTCTCCAAAAAATGGATAAATGATTAGAGATTATCTTATTCAATCATTCATCATGAGAAAATTATTCTTTTCAACAGCATGCCTTTTTGTCATTTGTTTAAATGGCAAGACTTTCGGCCAGGGGGAAGAAATGCATTTTACAATCATGTTCTGGAATGTGGAAAACCTGTTTGATCCGTTCGATGATTCATTAACCCTCGATGAAGAATTTACACCTGGAGGAGCGAAACACTGGACATGGACGAAGTTCAGGCACAAGCTCAATAATATTTATAAAGTAATTGCAATGGCAGGAGGGTGGAATCCCCCTGATATCATCGGGCTCTGTGAAGTGGAAAACAGGTGGGTGCTGAAACAACTGGTCAGGAATACTCCCCTGTCAAAATACGAATACCGGATCATCCATTACGATTCACATGATCCAAGAGGAATAGATGTGTGCATGCTTTACCTTCCCGGTTCATTCAGGTTATTATATTCTGCACCTGTCAGAGTAACCGGATTGAAACCCGGCGATGAACCTGCAAGGGATATTCTTTACGTAAAAGGTTTGATACGGGGTCCGGATACATTGCATTTATTTATCAATCACTGGCCTTCAAGATACCAGGGTGTCATGGTTAGTGCCCATAAAAGGTTGAGAGCGGCGGAAATACTCAAACAAAACACAGATAGTCTTTTCGCGCTTGATCCCGGTAACAGGATCATCATTTTCGGCGATTTTAAGGCTGAACCGGCAGATCAAAGCTTCTCCGGAATACTTAAAGCAGAAAATAAAAGCGGCGGTATTGAAGCCACCACCCTGTATAACCTGGCTATTCAGACAATCAGCTCATTTCCGGGCACTCAGAAATATCAGGGAAAATGGTATATGTTTGACCAGTTCATCATTTCAGGAAATCTGTTCAATGAACAGGATGCATGCCATATGAAGGTGCCGGATTTTGATTTTCTGCTTGAGAAGGATGAGAACTATGTTGGGTTAAAGCCTTTCAGGACCTATAATGGTTATCATTACAAGGGTGGATTCAGTGATCATTTGCCGGTAATGTTGAAAATATCTCTTAAATGATCATAATGAAACAGATTGCTTCAACTTATTCAGGTATATGAGTATATAAAAAAATGAAAAAAGGATTTATTTATATCATATCTAATAAAAGCAGAACCACTTTTTGTATAGGAGTAACCAGTGAACTGAAAGTTAGAATAGCTAAACATAAAGAGGGAATTGGATCAGCATTTTCAAGTCAGTATAAACTAACCGACTTAGTTTATTTTGAAGAGTTACCAAACATTTTCCTGGCAATTAAACGTGAGAAAAAACTTAAGAATTGGCATAGGGAATGGAAGCTCAACCTTATTAAATCTATGAACCCTGATTTGAAAGATTTGTACTGGGATTTGTAAGAGGTTGTTGAAAATAGTGAATCAAGAAGATACAAAGAGTTATTAGAAGTATGGTCATCCTGAAACAAGTTCAGGATGACGGAAAACATTTCTACGGTTTTTCTTGACGACCATTCGTATTTCCGGAGTTGTTTCAGGATGACGGTTCACATTTTCCTGGCTCCAGTCCCAGCTCTTTTCCCTTTTCCATCATAAACTTGTATGCCTCATCATAATTATTCCGGATCACACCATCGAGGATGGCATCTTTAATGGCATTCTTGATAATGCCGACAGGCTCGGATGGGGGTATGCCAAAAACCTCCATGATGATATTGCCGGATATTGGAGGCTGGAAATTGCGGATAGAATCCTTCTCTTCCAGTTCCTGTATTTTCTTCCTGACGATATTAAAATTATGCATATGTCTTTTAACTGTCATTTTATTTTTTGAGGTGATGTCTGCTTCACAGAGCATCATCAGGTCTTCGAGATCATCTCCGGCATCAAATACCAGGCGGCGGATTGCAGAATCGGTAACATCATCCTTCGATAGCCCGATGGGCCTTAGATGCAGAAGTACAAGTTTCTGGACATATTTCATTTTTTCATTTAGGGGAAGCTTGAACTTCCGGAAGATATCCGGTATTTTCTTTGCTCCAAGGTACTCATGTCCATGAAATGTCCAGCCCGTTTCCGGTTCAAAACGCTTTGTGTCGGGTTTGGCAATGTCGTGCAGAAGGGCTGCCCACCTGAGCCACAGGTTATCAGATTTATTACTGATGTTATCCAGTACCCTTATCGTATGGTAAAAGTTATCTTTATGACGTACACCATTCTGGTCTTCCACACCTTTCAGGGCGTAAAGTTCAGGAAAAACTATTTCCAGCAATCCTGATCTCTCCAGAAGGATAAAACCGGTGAATGGAACAGGAGACAGGATGATCTTGTTCATCTCATCCGTGATGCGCTCACGCGATATAATGCCGATCCTTTTCCGGTTTTCGCAGATAACATTGAATGTTTTTTCTTCAATGGTAAATCCCAGTTGTGATGCAAACCGGATGGCCCGCATCATTCTTAAAGGATCATCAGAAAAAGTGGTGTTCGGATCGAGAGGAGTCCTGATTTTACCGTTTTTAAGGTCATCCAGTCCGTTGAATGGATCGACAAGTTTGCCATGAAGATCCCTATGTAATCCAATACCCAGTGCATTGATCGTGAAATCCCGCCGGTTCAGATCATCTTCCAGTGTTCCGTCTTCCACGATTGGCTTCCTTGAATCGCGACGGTATGATTCCTTCCTGGCCCCGACAAACTCGATCTCGATACCCTCAAAATTTAACATAGCCGTTCCAAAATTCCTGAAAACGACCAAATGACTCTGATATCCTATTTTTTTAGCAACTTTCCTTGCAAGATCGATCCCACTGCCAACAATAACAATATCAACATCTTTTGAAGGACGTCCCATCAGGGAGTCACGAACGTAACCCCCGATCACATATGCATCCATGTGGTCTTTGTCGACAATCTCACTGATAATTTCAAAAATCTTATGATTAAGATATTTTTTCACTGGCAAGTATGACAATTTGATAGACTGTATGACAAAATTACAAAATATAGTGGGTTGTGAAATATTTGCGTAGTAAACATTCGCGAACAGGCTATGTTTGTGGTCTTGTGGGAGCAAGTAATCGTGAGTCGTGAAATATTTGCGAAGCAAATATTCTTTAATAACGTGTGTATGTGTCCTCGTGATAACAAGAAAACGTGGATTTTTAAATATTTGCTAAGAAATAATTTTAAAACATATTTTGGAAAATGGTATTATTTTTGAGAACTAATTCAAAATATTATAATTTATATATATAAATATTTATATATTTGCATTTTTTAAAATGAATAAGTTTGTTTATTCAGTGAATATTTTTAATACGGTATCAAAACTAAAACTTAATTATAATGACTGAACATTTGACAATTCAATCATTCAAGGAGAAAGTATTCAATTTCGAAACGAACAATGAATGGAAATATGAAGGTGAGCTTCCATGTATTATTGATTTTTATGCTGATTGGTGTGCACCTTGTAAGATTGTTGAACCGATCCTTGAGGAATTATCAGAAGAATATAAGGGTAAAATGCATGTTTATAAGGTAAATACTGAGCAGGAAAGAGAGCTGGCAGCCATTTTTGGTATCCAGAGCATACCATCACTATTGTTTGTACCTAAAGAAGGCCAGCCTCAGATAGCTATGGGAGCATTACCAAAAGATATTTTCAAAAGGGCTTTTAAGGAAGTATTAAATCTGGACTAATATAAAAGGCCGGCATACCGGCCTTTTTCATTAAAATTTGGCAGAAAAAAGTAGCTGAAGCTCTTATAAAAGCCCCCAAAAACTATATATTTGCATTATCATTTCTAAGGGGGTGCCTTAATATAACAGGCTGAGATCATACCCTTAGAACCTGATCCGGATAATGCTGGCGAAGGGAGTAGGGTTTTTCAGAAGAACCTATTGATTAATTTCATTGGTCATGAAGAAATTATTTCTTTCATGCCTTTTTTTAACATTTTCTCTCCTGGTTTATTCCCAATTAACCATAACAGGAAAAGTGACCGATGATTTCGGTCTGCCTCTTATAGATGCCAATGTATATATTGAAAATACCTATCAGAAAGCTGTTACTGATGTGAATGGTGAGTACTCGATCGTGAATATTAAACAAGGAATTTATATTTTGAGAGTATCTTATATGGGCTATAATTCCGCTTCAGAGATTATCAACCTGGAATCGGATATGGAGGTTAATTTTATACTTTTCAAAGCTAATATTCTGACAGAAGAAGTGATTGTTACATCGACAAGGGTAAGAGAAAAATTCCCTGCAGCTTTTACTGATATGACATACGAAGAGATCAGGGAGCAGAATCTTGGCCAGGATATCCCTTATATTCTTGGAATGACGCCATCAATTGTCACTTCTTCCGATGCAGGTGCCGGCATTGGTTATACAAATCTCAGAATCAGGGGAACAGACCTGAACAGGATCAATATCAACGTTAACGGGATTCCTTTGAATGATGCAGAATCGCATGGTGTCTGGTGGGTGGATCTTCCTGATTTTGCCGCTTCGATAGATAATGTTCAAATACAAAGGGGAGTGGGAACCTCTGTGAATGGAGCCGCAGGATTTGGTGCAACAATGAATTTCCAAACCTTTACCAGGGAGACCAGGCCATATGCCGAGGTGAATTCAGTTTTTGGAAGTTTTCGTACCATGAAAAACAGTATCCGTGTCGGATCAGGATTGTTAAATGGAAGATTCACCTTTGATCTGAGACTATCAGACATACAGTCCGACGGGTATATCGACAGGGCATTTTCCGACCTTAGATCCTATCATATTCAGGGAGCATGGTATACCAGGAAAAGCATTTTGAAATTGATTTTGTTTTCAGGAAAAGAAAAAACATATCAGGCATGGTATGGTATTCCTTCTGATTTGTTGGAATCGGACAGGACCTTCAATCCGGCCGGAATGATAATCAGTGAAACAGGCGATACTTCCTATTATGACAATGAGTCAGACAATTATAAACAGGATCACTATCAATTGTTGTTCTCTTATGAATTTTATGATAACCTGGTCTTTAATACTGCCCTCCATTATACTTATGGACATGGATATTATGAACAATACAGGCAGGATCAGGTTTTACCATATTATAATATAAATAATGTGGTCATAGGCATTGATACCATAGCTAATTCTGACCTTGTACGCCGGAAATGGCTCGATAATGATTTTTATGGAATGATATGGTCGCTTAATTATAAGCAGGGGAGGATCAATGCTTTTCTGGGAGGAGGGCTGAACCGGTACGATGGCGGGCATTTTGGCAGGGTAATCTGGGCACAATATGCAGACGGTTCTGAGATTAATCACGAATGGTACAGGAGTACAGGTTTGAAGGATGATGCCCATATATATGCTAAAACGAACTTTCAGGTTGCCCGAAAAATTTGGATGTATGGTGATATACAATTCAGGTATGTTTATTACCTGATTTCAGGCATTGATGATGGACGCCGGGATATCGGCCAGAAACATGAATATCATTTTCTGAATCCAAAGCTTGGTGTTCATTATGAATTCAATAGTAACCATAGTATGTTCTTATCTTTTGCAGTGGCTAACAGGGAACCCAACAGGGCTAATTTTGTGGATGCCGATCCGGCTCATCCAGTGCCGGAACATGAAACATTGATGGATTATGAACTCGGTTATAGGGCTGGATTGAATAAATTCTCATTCGAAACGATCCTTTATTATATGGATTACATGAATCAACTGGTTCTGACAGGAGAAATCAATGATGTAGGTGCACCCATTATGACAAATATCCGTGACAGTTACCGGACAGGTATTGAAATGATTGCAGGTATAAAACCCTTTTACAGATTGCAATGGGACCTGAACCTGACACTTAGCCGGAATAAGATACTTGGCTATACGGATTATGTAGATAACCTGGGCTACCCGTATGAAGAACCGAATCAGATCAGTAATTTTCTCGGGGAAACAAACCTGGCATTTTCCCCGGCTGTTATCGGAGGAAGCACCGTCTCCTATGAAGCTATTGATAACCTGAAATTTTCCCTGCAATCGAAATATGTTGGAAAGCAGTACATTGATAATACTTCATCAGAAGAAAGAATCCTTGACAGGTATTTTGTGAATGATGCTTCAGTCTGCTATAGCTTTACAACAAGACTGTTTGAAGAAATTGTACTGAATTGCAGGGTAAACAATCTGTTTAATACAGATTATGAGACCAATGCATGGATTTACAGATATTACCTGGGGGGTGAAGAATATTTTATGGATGGATACTTTCCCCAGGCCGTTATTCATGTTTTGGGTGGAGTGACGGTGAGGTTTTAGGAAACAAGTATCGTAGGGGAGTTACAAGGTCACAATGGAATTGCAGGATCAATTGCCATTGGCTTCAGCCAACGGAATGAAAGTCACAAGGTTGCAGGGTTGCAAGGTCACAGTTGTTTCAATTGTCTCAAGTAATAAAGTGTTGAATGATAGTGTGAAAGTATAAAGATGTGAAAATGTGAAAGTTCTGCCGCCTGTCCCGACCTGTCGGGAGTTGTTAACCGGCAGTAACACTCAACGTGGAACAGATAGTAAACCCGGTTGCTAACCGGGGTAAGTTACTGCGGGTTGTTAACCGGCAGTAACACTCAACGTGGAACAGATAGTAAACCCGGTTGCT
>CAZGOR010000131.1:7012-9500 GCA_964527875.1 uncultured Bacteroides sp.
GGGTTGTTAACCGTCAGTAACACTCAACGTGGAACAGATAGTAAACCCGGTTGCTGACCGGGGTAAGTTACTGCGGGTTGTTAACCGGCAGTAACACTCAACGTGGAAAAGATAGTAAACCCGGTTGCTAACCGGGGTAAGTTACTGAAGGTTGTTAACCGGAACATGTTTGATTTAACAATTTAATAAACAACAGATTCTGTTAAAACAGGTTTAAAGTTCTTGAAATGTGTATATTTGCATAAATTTGAAGGCCTGAAACAGGAGGAGAGATACTTTATAAGCTGGATAAAATTTCAGAGAACTTCTGAAATAGTGGTTTGACAATAGGTGAAAGAATATAAGATTCAAGCCTGTTTTTCCGGATCAATAACATTACTAAAATGTACAGAAAAATCTGGAAAGAATGCCACTCCTCAGTTTGCTCAATTCATTTCTTAAGCAAATCAGGAACCCGTATTACCACCTTTACAGGATTCAGGATCAAGGATTACCTGATCACGAATGACATCATTGATAGGTTCACTGATCCTGAAAAAGTATATATTCATTTCACCATGGAAGATGGTCATACCAAAAAGGCTGGTAAGACAATGTCATATGATATATTCAAAGAACGTATCATTCATCCGGGTGGGAAAAATGTGCCGGGTTATGTTATTATCAAGCTGGACAAAAATGAATTTCGTAATATTCCATCGCTGAAATGCAGCAAAAAGGTTGATTATGACATCGGACACCCTATTGCAGTTTTAGGATACCAGCTTGACCAGGACAATCTGGCCATAAAAAGCGGCATTATTTCATCATTTTTTACAAGTCAGGAAGGTATTAATTATATCCAGGTTGATTCTTCAATCAAGCAGGGTAATGTTGGGAGTCCCCTGATTGAAACTGAAAATATGGAAGTTATCGGTGTAATCGGACATCATCTGGTTTCCATTGCACAATCCTATATACGTTTGATGAATATCTTCAACAAAAACCTTGAGATTCTGAAAGAGGTGCAGGGCAAATTCAGTTTCGATGAAATTGATCCGATCCAGGTTCTGATTGCCAATCAAAACCAGATTAAGCATATTTCAACAGAGTTTTTCAAATCGGCCAATATGAGAGTGGGATTTGCTGTTGAATTGTGTAACCTGATTGACTACTGTCCTGATCTTGATTCCAGTGTGGACCTGGAGATTAAGCAGGAAGGGTGAGCAAGACCTGCTATTCATTATCTTTCACATCTTCCTTTAATCCTTTTATGATCTTTTTGATTTCTTCTTCTGCAGTTTTAAGCTTTTTTCTGCAGATATCGAGCAATGATGAGACACGTTTTACCTGACTCGTGAGTTGATCGACATCAAGTTCGCCATTCTCAATTTTTTTGATGATTTCCTCGATCTCGCGGATAGCATCCTGATAGGAAATTTCTTCATTCATATATAGACTGTTTTATGATTGAACATCGGGAAGTGAAAAATAAAAAGTACTGCCTTTTTCAGATTCAGTTTCAACCCATATTTTCCCGTTATGCATCTCTACGAATTCCTTGCAGATGATCAGTCCCAAACCTGTACCTTTTTCTTCTGAAGTGCCTGTCTGGATTGAATTCACATCCAGCTGGAAAAGCCGGTTCACTTCTTCGGGTGTCATACCTGTCCCTGTATCTGAAACAGCGATTCTTACGTGCCCGTCTATGTGATCAGCCTTAAGTGTAATGCGACCACTGTAATAAGTGAATTTGACGGCATTGTTGACCAGATTCCTCAGTATTGTGGACAGAAGATTTTTATCGGCATAAACCTGCATTGCAGGTTGGATCTTATTATGGATAGTGATTCCTTTTTTTCTGGCAGCGATACTGAATACATCCTGTATCTCACCAGTGATTTCAGACAGGTCCAGGATCCTGGGATTAAAGTCGATATTCCCGGATTGGGATCTTGACCATTCCAATAGATTTTCAATGAGTTGATGAATATTTTTAGCTGATTCATTAATGATCTTATTGTACTTCTGGATTTCTTCAAGGCTGTAATCCATGGTCTTTCCCGAAATAAGCTCACTGAATCCGAGCAGGGCATTCAATGGATTTCTGAGATCGTGCCCGATAATTGAAAATAATTTGTCTTTTGTGGCATTCAGCTCCCTGAGATTTTTTTCTGATTCCAGAAGTTTCCTGTTTGCAGTTTCCAGCTCTTCATTATTCCTGGTTAACATCAGATTGGCTTCACGTTTCTGGCGTATTCGCTTAGTGTTAATAATAAATACAGCTACAGACAGAAGAATGATGATCGCCAGAGATATGATGCCGATCCGGGAACGGTTCAGACGAAGCTTGCTAATTTCATTATCTTTTTTTAAAAGTTTGATTTCATTCTGAAAATTTTCAGCATTATATTTCAATTCAAGTTCATTGATCCTCAGCCGCAATTCCTCTGAATTGATACTATCGTTTGCTTCTGTGTATAATTCAAGGTATTCAAGAGCTTTTTCC
>CAZGOR010000132.1:0-6351 GCA_964527875.1 uncultured Bacteroides sp.
AATGTACTATGCCATCTGTTAATAATTCGTTCTTGTCCTTGAAATTCTCGTATAATGTCCTTTTTGAAATGCCCAGTTGGCCGGCAATTTGGTCCATAGTGACACTTCGTATCCCAAACTTTACAAATAGATCAAATGCTTCGTTTATAATCCGTTCTCGGATATCCATTAACGATACTATTATTATGCAATATATTTTGCTATTGTCCCGGAAACTCCTGTAGATAAATAACTAAATCATTAAATCCTGAAAATAAGCTTACAAAAATGAGAAAACTAAATGAGTTTCACAAGTTTTATTATGTTAAATTTTTGTGAAAATTTATTGAATCAATTAACGTGTTGTTTTATAACCCTTGGAGCTCTTTAAGAGCTCCAAGGGTTATTTTTATTTTTGTACTTATTATTGAAATCTGTAATTTACTGTCCTTGTCTAATAATAAGTGAATGTCTGATATCCGGCAAATATTATTCTTTCTTGCAGCATTCCTGATCGTTGCAGTTGCTGCGAACCAGATATCGAAGTTATTTCAACGGATCAGGCTGCCCTTGATAACGGGTTTGTTGGTTATAGGTATTATTAGTGGTCCGGATATTCTTGGACTGATTTCCTCCAAAGCTGTCAGCAACCTGGGTTTTATCAACGATATTGCATTGGCATTCATTGCTTTTGCCGTAGGATCTGAGTTGTACCTCGCCGAAATGAGGAGCCGGTTCAGGAGCATTGCCTGGATGACGACTTCCCAAATGGTTGTAACCTTCATCCTCAGCAGCCTTGGTGTTTATTTTCTCTCCGGCATGATACCTTTTATGCGGGGAATGGAAACGGATGACAGGATCGCGGTATCCATTCTTATAGGAACCATATTCATTGCCCGATCACCCGCCTCTGCTATTGCTGTTGTGAATGAACTGAGAGCCCGGGGGTCATTTACACAAACGGCCCTGGGTGTGACTGTTGTAACAGATTTCCTGGTCATTGTATTATTTGCTCTAACCTTATCAATTTCTGAAACATATGTTGCAGGGACAGCATTAAACCTGATTTTTATCGTCAGAGTTGTTCTTGAATTAGCAATGGCAGTCATACTTGGTTATATTCTTGGGAAATTAATGGGAATCATACTTTCAACAAAGTTTTATTCGTGGATCAAGACTGTTTTTATCCTGCTCATGGGATTCGGTGCTTTCCGGCTTAGTTTATTTATCAGGGAGTATACCCAGGCTCATTTTTTTTCAGAAATACTGATTGAACCTCTTCTGATATGTATCCTTGGAAGTTTTATCGTGATTAATTATACTTCTTACCGTCAGGAATTTTTAAAGATCATTAAAGAGACCAGCCCACCAATTTATGTTGTTTTTTTCACGCTGGTTGGGAGCACTATTTCGGTTGATGTTTTATCAAAGGCCTGGTTAATTGTACTTATTTTATTTGGACTGCGATTATGTTCACTTATTATTGCAGGTTTTACAGGGGGTACTTTTGCCAAAGAACCTCTCAGATTCAATGTGATTTCCTGGACACCTTATATAACCCAGGCGGGGGTGAGCATTGGACTGACAGCTATTGTTGCGGCCGAGTTTCAGGGCTGGGGGGGTGATTTTGCGACACTGGTGCTGGCAGTTATTGTATTAAACCAGCTTGCTGGACCACCATTTTTTAAGTGGGCCATCACATATTTGGGGGAAAGCCATGTCAGGGCAGATGGGACTTTCCCTGAGGAGGAACGCAGTGTAATATTGTTTGGTATTGAAAACCAGACATTTGCTCTTGCACGGCAATTATTACAACATGGGTGGAGAGTTAAGATAGCAGCCCTGAGAGAAGAGCACTATGATGAATATATTACATCTGATCTGGAGATTGTAAAGATTGATGATATTGATCAAAACGCAATGCAAAAACTGGAAGCTGATAAAGCGGTGTCAATCGTGACCATGTTATCAGATGAAGAGAATTTCAGGATATGTGAACTTGCTTTTGAGAAATATGGAACACGTGACCTGGTGGTAAGGCTTAATCAAAGACAAAATTTTGGTAAGTTTCACCGTCTTGGAGCGAAAATCGTTGAACCATCAACAGCTATCGTCAGCTTACTGGACCATTTTGTGCGTTCACCACAGGCCACATCACTTTTACTTGGTATGCAGGAAGACCAGGATACCATTGAAGTGGAAGTTCAGAATCCGGATATTGCAGGACTGGCATTACGTGATCTTCGTCTCCCGCATGATATCATCATCCTTTCAGTTACCCGAAGTGACCAGATGATCATTTCACACGGTTATACCCGCTTAAGGAAGGGTGATATTCTCACATTGGTTGGCTCTAATGAAAGCCTGGAGATCGTAAGGGTTAGGTTTGGAAGGTGAAGTAAATAGTTTCCGGTTCAAAGTTCAAGGTTCAAAGTTGGTGTGTGAGTATTGGGTATGGGTAATAAATTGGTTCTCGGTTCTCGGTTGGTGTGGGTTTAGGGTTTGGGTAAAGAAGGATGAGGCTAATAAAAAGTTACAAGTTACAGGTTTGTGTGAATAATGGGTTAGGGAAAGAATGCTAAGGATAAGGCTGAGGGGAGTGGCCGACAAAGCTGCAATCTAACTGGTGAAAGTCCAGTCATGCCAATTGCCCATGTCGGGCATGTAGCGATATCACAGCCCGGGGCAGGTAACCAACCGGGATATGCGTGGTGTAAAAGGCTTGTCCCCCTGGTTAAACACAGGGTTACCACGGTGGGTGCAACATGGAGGCCTAGCAAGTATGAGAGTCCAAACATAAAGAAATGACTGCAGCCCCGAGAATAGCCTTCCTGTTAAAGTTGCATATCAGGGATATTTTCTATTGTGCCAAACCTGTCCTTAGTGAGATGAGGCCGATGACTTCCGGGAAGAAATGGGTAAGAGCACCGGAGATACAGAGCGGGGTATGGGTCTGGACACTTATACAGAGATTGCAGGGAATAAAGTCGGGAAGGGCCAATTTCCAGCAGGGGCTGGCGGCAACGTGGATGAGTTTTTCTCGTTGCGCGCGCCGCATTTCTACCCCGACAAGAATTGTAAATTGGTTTATTAGTTTAATGGTATATTAGTTCCTATGTTTAAAAAGCATAAGCCTGTGTTTGGGTGAGAGTGTGGAACAGGTTTTTGGTGGTTGGTTTTGGGAAGAAGGCTAAGGAAGAATTGGTTATCGGTTCTTTGTTGTCGGTTAGTGTGGGTTTTTGGTGCTGAGTGTGAATGGATCTATAGGCGACGAAGAGAAAGAGTAAAAAAGCTATGATAGAAAAAGTCCTGAAAGGGCCTAACTATGAATAGCCAGGGGTAAAACCCTTGGTTATGGGTTGCAATATCCACACACAACCCTGAAAGGGTTGAATAAGTTCTGCCAGTTGCTAACCGGACCATATTGGTTCCTTGTTGCTGGTTCCTGGTGGGTATTATGGGTGTAAGTGTGAAAGTTACAGCCCACGATTTCAATTGTGGGATAAATTGTATAAAAAAAAATATTATCTTTATTTGAACGGAGAATTGTAAGAGTTGATTGGAAGCAGACAGATTTACACTGATTAAAACATTAAACTCATGGAACAAAAAGAATTCACCGAACTTATAAAAAAATCACGTGAATACCTGCTTGAACAGCAGGAGATCATTAAAGAAAACTATGGTCTTGGTGATTATGAAAGGATGGATTATGAACAGGAAACGGGTAAAATGACCTTCACCCTGAAAGGTAAGAAAAATGTCATTATGACTTTTCACATGGTCGGATCTGTTTCTGACAGATCAAATACATGGATGTGGTCATGGGATAATCCATACCTTTTGGATAATGTGAAAGAAGAGATGCTCAAAGTGAAGGCTTATGGGGAAAAGAATGGGATAGAAAAACTCATTCAACCCAAGTGGTCCGGAAATGAGGATGACGGGTGGGCTATGACAGCCATTGCCGCCCGCATTCTGAAGGCAAAAGGGGCATTTAGTTTTTTATCGGATGAGATGATGATATACGTGGTGTTCAGTGATGTCAGGTGGGGGTAGGGGCCTGCTGGCAGCAGGCAAAGTCGAAATAGCGAGAATCGAAATTCGAAACCTGTCTGACAGGCAGGTAAAAATGAAAACCGAAACCTACCTTCGGCAGACTTTGCTCTTTCGGAATGACTCGATCCTAAAGGCACTATCAGTTATAAGAAACACTACTGAACATATTTCTAATCGCAAGTAGGCTGGTCAATGGTTTTGAAAAAGATTTTGATATTATCGAAGTATGCTTTACTTACACCGGAAGAAAAGTTCAATCCCATAAGCGCAAAATCTTTTATATCAGTTTTATCAGAAATGTCAATATCTGTTCCTATCAGTATATCCTCGATCCAGATTTTCCCTTTAAGGGTTGAAAAATCACATTCCACCTTAATTTTATACCATGTTTTGATTGTCCAGTCCTGCAGCTCTCCACTGAAATCTATCTTCCCGTTATTTGAAAAATCGACTGAATTCCTTGGCCGGTATGTATTGGAGGATTCTTTAAAACCAAATCCGATGGCATATCCTTTGTCAGCCTGATCGATATATATTGCTCCTTCATATATGATTAGATCAGGAACACTGTCGAGAGGGATTCCTTCCACCCTTGCCCATTTGGCTTTGGAAGACAGCATAAATGATTTATTTCCCTCATATGCCACATCTTCGCTGATAGCCGCATCATCACCGTCGAACCGGGTTACCCAGTTTTCTGAGGGATGAGTTCCGGTTGTATAGCCTTCAAAATCATCACTGAAAACAAGAACCCACTCGGCTGAATCTTTAGTAATGAAAGTCAGCTCGTTGCCATAAATCGTTCCAACCGAATTGATGGCGAAGGCTTTTACATAGTATGTTGTTGAGGGATTCAGCCAGTTCAGTGCTCCGGTAAAATAACCGGTACCTGCGCCGCTGGTAATTACCTGATCACTCAATGTTGGTCCGGTGGATTCACTCCAGCAGAATCCCCTTGATATGACCGGATCTCCTCCGTCGTTTAACACAGATCCTGCCACAACTGCACACCTGGCTTTTGTTACTGTGACTTCAACAGTTTCCACTTCCGGTAATGTGTCATTGGTTGTAAAACTTTTTTCGTTTCCATAATAGGTAACGTATGCAGTTATGGCATATGCCCTGATGAAATAAGTTGTACCTGGTAACAGGCCGGTAATGAGACTGGAAAATGATCCTGAACCAGCCCCTTCATTGGTAATCAGATCACTGACTGTAGGATTGCCTGTCAATGAATAGCAAATACCTTTTGATTGAATAGCATTAATTGTGTCAGATGAGGCACTGCCGGAACATATTGCAGATGTTGCGGTAATATTTGTGGCATCATTGGTTATAATATCAGGAGGGGGCACGGCTGTTGTTTGAAAACTCAATTCTTCCCCATAAGCTGTACCAATATTATTTGTAGCATAAGCCCTGTAATAGTATGTCGTTCCGGGGGATAGTCCGGCAAGTACACTGACAAATGTATCTGCACCCTGTCCATCATTTGTATGGTAGTTAGTGACAGTGGGGTTGGGTGAGGTATTCCAGCATACACCTTTATCCAGTATTTTCATATAGCCGGTATCGGTAATTTCTCCTCCTGATACAGCAGAAGTGTAAGTAACTGAGCTAACCTCCACAGTTTTTACGATTGGAATACCAATGGTTTGTGTAGTAAAACTTTTTACATCACCGTATCCCGTACCTGAATTATTGGAAGCATAAGCACGATAATAATATAATGTGCCTGGTTTCAATCCTGTGAGTTTGCTCAGGTAATTTTTCGATCCCGGTCCTTCATCAGTCAGAGAATCATTCACAGAAGGATTTGTCGAAGTCTGCCAACATATCCCTTTATTTGTGATCATCTGCATTCCGCTGTCAGGTATTTCACCTCCCGCAATGGCAGAAATGTTGGTTATAAACCTTGCAACAAGTGTTTTTACCACCGGCTTATATTCAGCCAGGGTTATAAAGTCCAGTTCTTCTCCATAAGATGTGCCTGCAGAATTGGTGGCATATGCTCTGATATAATATTTTGTGCCTGATTGCAAATTTTTTATCTCACTGGTAAAAGAACCTTCAATAAGGCTGTCATTTGTCTGGAAATTATTCAGATCAGGGTCTGGTAATGTATCCCATACAACGCCGCAGGCAAGAATAGATGCGCCGTCCTCATCGGTTATTTTACCTCCTGAAACGGCAGAATGTGCAGTAATGTTGGTAACAGTGGAAGAAGTTACCGAAGGCCGGTCCTTTTTTTCTTCACTTTCACAGGAATAAATCAAAACCAGTAATAACAAGTAAATCGATATGCTAGGGAAT
>CAZGOR010000132.1:6361-9494 GCA_964527875.1 uncultured Bacteroides sp.
TTGTTCTCAGCATTTCATAAGAAAATGTTATTATAAAATTAAGACAATGAATGATTAAAATCAAAAAAACTTTTAGATTGAAACGAGTCATCCCGACGAGCAATAGCGAGGAGGGAACTCCTATTCTCATGTGAACATCCGGGATATAGAGCGAAGTATAGCATGGTAGCCGCTGGAGGAGAATGGATGGCGATTCATAAAAGGCGATTTTGACAGATCCAGGGAGATCCCTCAGTCGCTTCGCTCCTTCGGGATGACTCGATTATAAAGACGCACACAACTAAGCGAATAACAACTGAATTATTAACTGAATAACAACCACATTATCAATCGAGTAAACAACTGATCAACGGCAGAGTAAATTATTCAATATTCCTCTGTACTACCAACTCCCTGCTATCAAGATCAAAAGCAACAAGGTTGCCCAGATCGGGATATTCAGTATAAACACATCCTGCATCTATATTGATGAGGCCGGCATTGGGATCATCAATCATTTGCCTGATCTCATCTAAGGAAACAGGTGTGTGGCCATGAATGATAGTACGGTGATCAGCTTTTTCAGGGTCATACATCATATCCCTCGACCATATCATTGCATGATGATCCTGAAAAGGATCGGACATATAAAAATTAAATCCAGCGTGAACGATGAGGAAGTCCTCTAATTCAATGAAATATGGAAGATTTTCTATCTGTTGAATATATTTTTCAGGTATCTGATGAACCGTTTCGCGTGTGAGAAAAATGCCGGGATCAAGGCCGAATGAAAGCAGGGTCATTTCGGCCCCGTTATACATCCATCCGACAATAAATTTTGGATCGGAAAGGGATTCAAGAAGCATTTCTTCATGATTGCCCCGTACTGAATATATCCGGTAGCCTTCACCGGTAAGCCTGGAAATATAATCCAACACACCCTTACTGTCAGAACCCCTGTCGATGAAATCACCAACAAAGTATAACGTATCTTCCCTGTTCAGGACGATCCTTTCTTCAATGAGTTTCCGCAGTGTTTTAAGACAACCATGAATATCTCCAATGGCAATTCTTCTTGACATAATTAATAAGAAAAAATACAGGTATTAATAGGTTGTGCGATTAAATCGACAATGTTTATAATCAGGAATTTGCAGAGCCGTAGTGCGGTCCAACTACGCAAAAATCTATGATTCAATTACTTAGCTTTTTCAATCGCACAATGCGCACAGACATTGATTTATTTGTGTCTCTTGTTTTCTTACTTTTCAGATTAGTCTCAGGAATTGAATTTTTGACATCATATAATTTGTTAAGATAAGAATTAATTGAAGAGTATACAATCTATCCGATTTGAAGTTTTGGTATTTCAGGAGAATGTTCTGATCAGATTTGATAACTGAACACGGTTTTTAACACCTGTTTTAAGATATATCCTGTGAATATGATCCTTGACTGTTTGAAGTGAAATGAATAATGAATCACTGATATCCTGGTTGCTGTTCCCTTTGCATATCAGCTCGATGACCTCTTTTTCGCGACCGGAAATTCCGAATTTCATGATAAAATCTTCGAAGCATTTTTGAAAATCGATTGTAATGTTAGGTTCAATATAAAATTTGTCCAGATAAATGTCCAGTATAAAAATGGGTATCAGATGACTGGCAAAGAGCAGTATGATGAATGTGAGTTCAATCCATTGGGAATACTGGGCGAGATTGGCTGAGGTGATGATTGCAGCGATAATAAAAAGATATACCAGGCAAAAAAATCGAATTGATAATCTCTCCTTTGCATCGGCAAACTGCTTCCTGATAAATAACATCTGAATCAGGGCATAGAGACAAGTAATTGAAGATATGGCAGAATAGGCAATGAGAACCCCTTTTTTAATAAGGTCAAACCTGGTTTCCCCGAATCTGGAAATCCTGATAATGATCAATCCGTATGCCAGGAAAATCAGTATTTGTGTACTGAAAAAGAACAGGTTAAAACCGGTTGAAAGATACCTGTTTACGATCTCCCGGCAAAATCTGAGAAACATGTACAATGAAAGGATTAAAAAAGGAATACCAAGGTAATTGATGATCATTGAAATTGATTCGATTGAATCTGTATCAACATCAGTTTGAACAAGAATTTCCCTGATGCTCCTTGATACGATGATCCCATAAATACCGAAAATATTCAAGAAAATCAGGAAATAAAAAAATGTTGAAAGGTAAGACAGTCTGTACTTCTGGCTCATCTGATGAACTGCAATAATAGAGAATAAACCTGCAAGGATGGAAACAGTGATAACTCCTATTTGAAGTGTTGCTGACAATTTATCTTGTTTAGCAACTAAAATAACCAAAATCCATGAAACGGGATCAAACCAAAGTAGTGTTTTATAAATTCAAACTTAGGTAGGAACGATTCATCGGCAATACCTAAGTAGTGTTTTTCAAAATCCTACTTTGGTCGCTAAAATATTTTATAACAGGCATTTACATTTGAGCTGAAATTAATTATTAACCGGTTGTATGGTTTGATTGAACAGTTAAATAAATGCCATTGATACTTAATGAGCAATATCAAAGTGATCTCAGTTGAGAATATAACTGAAAAATTTCCTTTAAACTATACAACACTTAAAACAAGTGAATATGGAAACAAATCATGAAAGTGGTACGCTTGAATTTGAACCAAAAACGGGTCCGAGTTACAGTAAAGGATGGGAGGTTATGTGGACCACCTTTATCGAACTACTTGTAGTTTCGATAGTATATGCCTTTATTAATATACCCACCGGTATGATAAGGATAGGAGAGAATCATTTCGAATGGTATTTCCTTCCGATCATCTTTTTGGGTATTGCTTATGGTATTTTTGTATCCGGTCCGATAGGCTATAGTGTCAGCTGGGTATATCTTAAAGCAGTGAGAAGAGAGAAGATCAATATAAAGGATATGTTCTCTGTGTTTGAGAGAAATTACTGGAATGCTGTGATTGCCAATCTGGTTAAAGGGATTATTATAGCTTTCGGAATTATCATGCTGATTGTGCCGGGGATCTTTTTTGCCTGCCGTCTTGCATTTGTTCAGTACCTGGTTATTGATCAGAAGATGGATGTGATGGATGCACTGAAAACAAGCTGGGACATGACCAGGGG
>CAZGOR010000133.1:0-9408 GCA_964527875.1 uncultured Bacteroides sp.
TGACGTTAAGATGTTACTTCAGGGAAGTATAAAAGTGGAAGGAGAGGATATCACTGTCACTAGTGAACTTGTTGACAGCGAAAAGGAGATTACTATATGGCAGGAGAGTAAAGTTGGCAAGCTTGAAGATATTCTTGCTATCCAGGATGAAATAATCAGTGAAGTTGTTCAGGCTATTAGTGCAAAGTATTCAAGTTCACAGGTACAAAAACAAGTGGGTAGGAGACCAACAAAGGACTTCAAAGCATATGAATTATTTTTGAAAGGAGATGCTGAACTTACGAGATGGACATTTGAAGGATTAAACGAATCATTATCTTTCTATGAAAAAGCCATTCAGTTGGATATTAACTTTGTTGACGCCTATGCACATTCTGCTCTCGCTAATCTTGCCATTTCATATTTATTCGAATATGACAAAAATGTAATAGAATCCATAAAAAAAAATGCAAAAAAAGCGCTCTCACTGGAACGTGATAATGAAATAGCATTAATATCAATGGAAGGCTATTATATGATGAAAATTTTCTCTGGCCAGAAAATAGGAATTTTTGAGTATCGCGATATCATTATCAAATTAAAAAAACTAATATCAAAAAATCCTTCTTCACCAATGGCATTTTTTGGTCTGGCTGAATACTACAGGTTATTGAAAAAAGATCTGTCTCATGCCTCAGAGTACTTTAGACTTTCATTGACTCAATGTGAAAGAATTCTTCAAAATGACGCATCTAATGGAATTATCCTGGGCATTGCTGCTCAAAGTGCAGGTGTATTAGGACAAATAGAATATAGAACCGGTAACTTTATAAAAGCTATGGAATATACAGAATATTCTATTCAACTGATGCCAGGTATTGGGAGAACATATTTACAGCTGTCCAACTTTTATTTTAAAACCGACCAACCCCTAAGAGCAAGGGCAATTTTGGATCAAGCTATATCAAATGTGATCAATCCAAGTGATCGTGGGTATATTGAATTGATTCAAGGAAAACACTCCATGGTTGAAGGGAAATTCCAGGAAGCTGAGCATTACTGGGCGGACGCAATGACTCATTTCGGTGATCCATCAAACGTTCAATATGATTATTCTTTTCTCTACCGTTATATAACGCTTTACAAATTAGGATATTCCAGAAAAGCAGATTCTCTTCTTCACAACAGACTTAAAACGACTGATGAAAATTCATGGCCAGAACCGATTATTTATTTTTTTGGGGGAAGTATAACAGAAGAAAACATTCTTAAATTAGCCAATAAGAATTGGAAAAAGTGTGAAATTTTCTTTTTTCTTGGAGAGAAAAATCTGATTTCCGGGGATCTGAAAAAAGCGCAAAATTATTTTGAAGAATGTATCAATACAAAAGTAACCGATTACCTTGAATATGATATGGCTCAAGCTGAGTTGAGTCGCATTAATCAGGGAATAAAATTACCTTAGTCCTTTCAGTTTAGATTCGAAACGTTTATGAAATAGTGTGAAAGTTATTGCCGATTGCCAATTGGCAGTTGCAATAATGTTGGATGATACAGAAAAATCCGGTTGTAAACCGGACATATTCACTCAGAAGATGACTCGAAGTCATCCGCTGAGTATTTAATACTTTTTTTGCTTCCTGTATTTCATCCCTTCCTTGCACATTTTCCCGAATGCCTTCTCCTTTTTTCTTTTTTCCGCAATACTTGCCTGAAAACGGGCTTTTTCCATTTCCATCTTTAAATAGTTTTCGTATGATGCACGGCTTAAAAGCCCTTTTTCAACAGCTTCAAGGACGGCACAGCCTTTTTCCGTAGTGTGGGTACAATCCGAAAACCTGCAACTTGAAGATAATCTGACGATTGCATCGAAAGTAGTTTCCAATCCACCCACAGCATCCGTTACTCCAACTTCTCTCATTCCCGGATTATCTATTAAGATGCCACCTTTCTCAAGCAGGATTAATTCCCGGTGATCTGTCGTATGCTTCCCCTTTTTTGTAATTGTACTGAGAGGTCCTGTTTTCATAATTTCCCGGCCGGATAGATTATTTATTAATGTTGATTTTCCTACACCTGAAGAGCCCAAAAAACAGTATGATTTACCTTGTATCAGTCTGGATACAAACTTTTCATATCCGCTCCGGGTTTGATTACTTACCGGGATCACTTCCACGTTTTTGATCCTGGAGTTTATTTCGACAAGTAAATTATTGAGTTCAGCTTCTGAAACAAGGTCTGTTTTACTCAAAACAATGATGGGTTCAATACCGGCTGAATAGCAGATTGTCAGGTATCTCTCAACCCTGTTTATGTTAAAATCCCTGTCGGCTGACTGGACAATAAATGCATAATCGATATTTGCAGCAATGACCTGTTTTTCTCCCAATTTGCTAACAGCCTGTCTTTCCAGTAGAGATTTCCTTGGGAGTATTTCATGGATAATCGCAAGACCGGAATCATATATCTTTACAGCAACCCAATCCCCAACAGCCGGGTAATCGGAGCGGTTTTCTGCAGTAAAGCGCATATTCCCGGTAATTTCAGCTTCAAATTCGCCTTTGTCTGTCCTGACGATATACCGTTCTTTATGTTCTGCTATGATCCTTCCGATCTCAAAACCATCCATGTTTTGCTTGGTTTTGTATTGCTCTAGGTCATCACTGTATCCCAGATCGTTTAATGACATTTCAATTATTATATTTTGGTAAATATACTCACAGGGTGATTCCAAATCACCCTGTGAGTATCTGATATTAGAATCCACGATTTAAATCGTGGGTTTTAACCTATCTTATTGAGTTGTGGACTCTCAGATTTGAGGACTTGCAGACTTTCTTCAATCGGGGAAGTTCATCCGTTCCACCAGATCCTGAAATCGGAGATCTGACCGCAGGTTGTCGTACATTGGATCTACTTTAAGTTGATCCAACCAGGCCTCACGCTGTTCATAAGTTTTTTCAAGCCACTCGATTGCCTTATTTTTTTCACCAAGACCTATATAAATAAAAGCAATATTTGCCGGCCATACAAATTCTTTTTTTGATAGATCAAGGTAATAGTTTAGTATCTCCAGTGCTTTATCCCGTTTACCTGCTAACCCGTAAATATATCCAAGATGCCAATGGTATGTAGGCGCAAATTCGGCTTTTAAGTATTCTTCAATTGCCTCATTATACAATCCCTTCTGTGATATTGCCAATGCAAGTTCAGAGCGCGCATACCAGGAGTCAGGAAATAATTCAAGAACATGTCGGTATTCCTCAATGGCCCTGTCATAATCACGGGCGAAATAATACCGGCGTCCGAGATCAACCCAAATATTAACTGAGAGCGGATCCAGCTCATGGGCACGTTTACTTTCCTCTATAGCTTCTTTATGTCGTCCGACATTGGTAAGAAGAAAGGCATATAAGTCATGAGCCCTTGCATAGTTTGGATTCAGATCAAGAGCACGCTTAAACTCCTTTTCACTTCCTGTCCAGTCCCAATCATTAATATGTCGTGCATGTGCCAATTCAGTATGTGCCTCCTCAAGTGTGTTGTCTATCTCCAGTGCTTTCATCGCAGCTGTTTTCGCTTGAGGTATAACATCTTTGCGTGGCAGGTACCCATACCAGGCATATGAAGTGTATGTAATTGCCATTCCGGAATAAACAATTGCATAATTCGGATCTATTTCAAGTGCTCGTTTGTAATACTCTATACTTTTATCTAAATCATCTTTCTCTTCCTGATTCCAGAAATAGCGACCTAGCAAATACAGATTGTATGCTTCTATATTTGCTGTAGGTTCATTTTCAATCCTTTCAATTTCTTCAGGTGATAGTACAGTTTTTAATTCGTGGGCAACTTGCTTTGCCACATTTATTTGGATATCAAAAATATCATTCCATTCACCTTCAAATATATCTCCCCAAATATGATCATCTGTTGATGCATGAATAAGTTGAATACGTATCCGAACCCGATCCTTATATCTTTGAGTTGATCCTTCTAAAAGGTAATTAACATTAAGTTCCTTACCTATCAATGGGCTTCCCTTTTCAGTATATTTATATTGCATGATGGATGTCCTGGATCGCACTTCAAATTCATTAATTTTATATAACTGCATAATAATCTCATCTGTCATAGCATCCCCGAGATAAGAAAACTCGCTGTCATCACTCATATTTTCAAAGGGAAGAACTGCAATTGATTTTTCCAATTCTGCCAGGTCTTTAGCAGATTTATTACCACCAATGATATTGAATGCGAATAGCACCACAACAACAATAACAACAATCAGTGCAAGCCCGGAAAGAAATAATATTAACCTTTTCTTTGGTTTTTGGATTAGTTCGGTGGAATCAACCGGGGCTTTAATTTCATCTTTTGCTTCTACTCCCTTTGGTTTACTAATGGTTTGAGTGTCCTTATATTTCAGATACCACTTGATAATGATAGTAAGGTTACTTAGAACCGGCTTTACCTGTTCAGGGTCAAATTCTTTCGGATGAGCACCATAAGTTGACAAGCTGTTCAGGCTGTGCATCGAGGTTATAATATGGGAGGGGACTTTCTCTTCCCTGTTCAGCTTGTCAATGATACCTTTCAGTGGTTCGGTTTTACGGGGTCTTTTCAGTTCAGATTCGCAAAGGTCGGTAATGATGACCTCCAGGCACCTTCTGGAATAGAGCATCACAACATTTGCATCTTCAGTCCTGATCAGCTGCTCCAGTTCCTTCTCCAATTCAGGAACTCGGCCTTTTATGGAGGTGTATAATGTTTCAAGTTCTTTTATTTCAGAGGACCAGATTTGCATTGGAACAGGAATTTAAAACCAGGTTTGATTTTATAAAAATAATTTAATTACAGTTTAAAATCAAATGGTTGTTCATTGGCAAGGAAAAGGAAAAAGGATTTTCAGTTTTCCAATAAAAGAGATAGGCAAAGGCTAAGGCTGAGGCTAAGGAAAAAGAGGTCGCAAGGTCACAATTGTCTCAATGGTTCAGGCATCGGGCAACAGGCACAGGGAGTAAGGAGTGTTGTGTACTGAAACGAGTCATCCCGATCCGCCGTAAGGCGGAGAGGGAACTCGTTATCAATGAGGATTATCAAAGATTTGGAATCCAGATCACCCCGACGAACGAAGTGAAGAGCTTGCCATTGGTTGGGTAAGGGTTGAACGAGTTCTGCCGGTTGCTAACCGGCAGTTTTATCAACGAGGGTTGATACAGAAAAGTCCGGTTGTCAACCGGACTCCTGGATTACAGGTTGCACGCCTGTCCCGGTCGGGCCGGCAGGGACGCAAAGACATACAATGTAATTTATTGGAAATTAATATTTTATATTGTATGGATTATGTTGGACTCACGTTAGATAATGTATAAAATGTAGATTATAATTAGTATATATTCTATATTTTATATATATTTGTATATTAAATGAAATATATGTGGATTGAATTTAAAGATAAGATGGAACCATTCAGGGTATTTTCTGTCCGGGACATACGGAAAATGTATCCGGGACTGAACAAAATGAACCTTGTAAGATGGCAACACAAAGGCTATTTAGTGAAGATCATAAATGGGTGGTATTGTTTTGCTGATAATTATTCCAATGAAAATATACTGTGGTTATCGGCAAATCTTATTTACAAACCTTCATATATCAGTTTACACACAGCGCTCTCATTTTATAACCTGATTCCGGAAGCGATTTATCCGACCACTTCGGTAACAACAAAAAAAACAAGACATTTTGTAACCCCGGTTGGTAATTTCTCTTATAATAAATTGAAGCCCCAGGTATTTGGTTTTGGACAAACCCTGATGGATATGAGGAAATTTTCTGGTGTTTCCACGGGTACCGGATATACTATCAGGAAAATAGTAGTGGCTGAAATAGAGAAAGCCATACTCGATTTTTTCTATATCCTTCCACAATACAATACAGAGAAGGAGATAGCAAATCTGCGCTTTGATTATTCGGTCTTACAGGATATGGATAAAGAAAAATTTTATCATTATTTAGACCGTTTTAAGAATAAAGCGTTAGACAGCCGTATTTTTAAAATGATGAAAGTATATGCAATAATCTAATAATTATGATTGAAATAAGTGAATTACAACAATATTACCCCCTGCAGCTTCAAAATAAGCCACAGTATTATGGATATATATTGAAGGAATATTTTCACTATAAAATGCTTGATATCATTTTCAACAGTTTATTGGCTGACAGACTAAGTTTAATTGGTGGTTCGGGTATCCGGATCGTTCATCAAATTGAAAGATTCAGTGAGGATCTTGATTTTGATTTATTCGACCTGAGCAGGGATGAATTCATTGAACTGACAAATCTGTTAATAAAATCGCTTCAAAATGAAGGTATCCAAGTCATTGCTGACGATAAAGATAAAGACCTGAAGTTAAATGCATTCAGAAGGAACCTGATATTTCCTGAAATTTTATACAGCCTTGGTATTTCAGGTCATAAACAACAAAGATTTCTGATCAAAGTGGAATGTGAACCTCATGGGATAAGATATGTTCCGGATAAGCCAATCATTCAGAAATTCAACATATTAACACAGATTAATGCAACTCCTGTTGATATCCTGTTATCCATGAAAATCGGGGCTGCACTGGAGCGGCAAAAGGGCAGGGATTACTATGATTGTATCTATCTTATGGGGAAAACTCAACCAAACTGGGATTATTTATCTGAGAAATTCCGAATCCGTTCAGAAAAAGAATTAAAAGGCCGGTTTGTTAAAAGCTGTGAAAATGTTGATTTTAAGAAGAAAGCCAGGGATTTTGAAAAGCTGGTCTTTAATCCCGGCGAGTCGGAAAAGGTGAAACTATTTCCTCAATATATCCGTCAGAAATTTTAACTAAAATTAAAACTTAATATAGTTTCGGGACTTAATATTTACATTCCCCTCTTTTGCACCGGGAGTTTAAGATTTCAAGTTCTTTTATTTCGGCGGACCAGAGTGTCATTGGAGCAGGAATTTTAATTTCAGGATTGATTTTATAAAAATACTGTAATTACAAGTTAAAATCAAATGATTATCTGAATACAAGGAAAAAGGCAAAAGGAAAAAGTAAAGAGTTCACCCTGTGAAATATTTTCGTGCCTCAAATTTCATAGGGCGAGCAAAATTATTTCACAGGGTAAAAAGGAAAAAGTTCTGCCGATTGTCAATCCGCGATCTGCATAGGACACGCGGACTTTTCTAACCTGCATCCATTGCAGCACAGTCTGATTGGCAATTCCCCGGAGTTCTTGGGGGCTGACTTTTCTGCCATGCATTCCCTAACTCCAGGTCCGATTGACAATCGGACTTTTCTATCTTGCATACCTTACGTTATGGTCCGATTGGCAATTGAACCAACTTCATATTTTTATTAAGACTATGAATAGGGCCATTCCTTCCAGTATTTTACCAGGTTGGCTTTTACAGGATTGTTCAATGTATAATCAATATGATTAGGCGATCGCATTTTTAACCTGAAAGTCACTAAAAAATCCCCATTGATAAATTGAATATGAGGCAGTTTCCTCCGATAAATAACAGTTGTTTTCATATTGAATCATTTTAATTACTATTCTATTATTTATCCCGAAACATAGAAAATATCATATACTGTCAAAAAAAAAGTTAGTCCGGTTGCTAACCGGACATATTCCAATAGCGTGAATGACAGAAAAGTCCGGTTGTTAACCGGACACATTCAGGAAACGTTGTAGAATGTCAAAAAGTCCAGTTCAAGCGGATATACTCAAATAACGTGGATGATGACAGAAAAGTCTGCCCTCCAGTACCGAACTGCACGTTCCTGCCCGAATGAATTCGTTCAGGCGGGCGGGAGGGGTTGCCAACCGAACCTACATGGCAGGCAGGAAGGCACATTTGCTCTAAAGAATACTCTCAAGTCACCCGGTGAGTGTATTAATAAATAAATATTTTTATTATATCTTTAACCGTTTGTGATGTATTACCATACAGTTCATTAATTATCAACACATTATAAATAAAATTTTATATGACAGGATTACAGAAATCAAAGTTTTATCGGAACATGAGTAAAGTTGAAACACTCACCACATGCAGAAAAGGTTTCCAATTAGGCTTAATATTTTATCTTATTCTGGTCCTTCAGGGATGTACCACAATGGCCCAGGAAGAATGTGAATGGCCATGCTTTCACGGGCCGGACCGGATGAACAAATCGCCGGATACAGGGCTGTTAAAAGAATGGCCTGAAGAAGGCCCGGAATTGGTATGGACAATTTCGGGACTGGGGGAGGGATATAGCATTGTTTCAATTACCGAAGGGTACATTTTTGCTGCAGGTATGATTGATAAAAAAACCTACGTATTTGCATTCGACATGAATGGGAAACTGGTCTGGAAGAAGCCAAACGGTCAGTCGTGGGAAACGGACCTTCCCTGGGCCAGAACATATACTGGTGCACGAAGTACGCCAACATATGACAATGGTGTTATTTATCATTTAAGCGAACTGGGAAGATTAGCTGCCTTTGATTATAAAACAGGCAGGGAATTATGGAGCAAGGAGTTGCGGGAACAGTTTGATGCAGAGATCCCTGAATACGGATATTCTGAATCTGTTTACATTGATGGAGACCGGTTGTATTGTAATCCGGCAGGGAAGAAAGGATACGTCGTCTGTCTGGATAAAAACAATGGTAATCTGATATGGGCTAATGCTGAAATTCAGGAGCCGGTCGGGAATAACTCTCCGATTGTTTTTGAGTATGGCGGTTATCGCCAGATAGCAGGGGTGACCGCAAAGTCCATCTATGGTGTGGACTCAAAAACAGGGAAACTTCTATGGAAGGTAGAATATGAGAACAGCAGGACGAATAATATTGCGGATCCAATATTTCATGACGGATACATATTTGTATCGACGGGTTATGGTAAGGGAAGCATTTTACTGAGACTGAAAGTTGCAGGAGAAGAAATTATTCCTGAAACGGTCTGGCAGACGGAGCTTATGGATAACCATCATGGGGGTATTATCCTGCATGAAGGGTACCTTTATGGGGCAGGACACGAGTCAAGGGGATGGTTCTGCCTGGATTTTATGACAGGAAAACAAATGTGGAAAGCACCCGGGAAAGGATCACTGACTTATGCAGATGGTATGTTCTATTGCCTGGAAGAAAGAGGTATCATGACACTGGTCAGAGCAACACCTGAAAAATATGAAGCGGTAAGCACATTCGAGGTACCAAGCGGTGGAAAGGGGTTTCACTGGGCACATCCCGTGGTGTGCGGGGGGAGATTGTACATACGGCATACGGATAAATTGTTTGCGTATGATGTGAGGGGGGAGTAAGATAAGTTACAAGTTACAGGTTACAAGTTACAGGTTACAAGTTACAAGTTACAGGTTACAAGTTACA
>CAZGOR010000134.1:0-251 GCA_964527875.1 uncultured Bacteroides sp.
ATTGAATAAAAAAGAATATTGAAAGAAATATTCTTCTCTTGAAAAATTGTTTTAAAAATTCCATTGATATATTATTTTCCAAAGATCCCGGAATTTTTCAGCCATAAAAATTAATAAAATTGTTATATTCTACCAAATTTATTGGGGATTTTCTTGTATTTATTATCAATTCTAATATACAAACTATATTGGAGATTAAAAAGGTTTTCTTACAAAGGTATAAAAAAAAATATGAAGAAAAAAAGCATGGT
>CAZGOR010000134.1:261-9385 GCA_964527875.1 uncultured Bacteroides sp.
AATAGTACAATATTAATGAACAGAAGAAGACGGAGGTTGAGGCTAAGGCTAAGAAAGTGAGTGGTTTAGGGTATGGTGGGGAAAGTTCACAGGATTGCAGGGTTGCAATGGTCACAGGGTTACAATCCCGGAACGGGGGTTGAATAAAAATAATCATTATTTCTTCTCCGCTATCCTTGCAACCGTATCAAGAACCAGCGACCTGGTCCCAATCTCCTTTTCCATCTCTTCAAACAGTGTATAAACGATTTCTTCGTAAGTAGCCTTCACACCTGACCGATCGAGTAATATACCGGCATACCTTGCAGCACGGTCAATCAGCTTGTTATTGCTGGGAGTGACCCAGGTCATCAGGTTGCTCTCATACCTGTCAATCTTTCCCATGATCAGGGTTGAAAGGATATTCAACATCATTTTTAAAAGCAGATGCTGATTTAACAGGGATAAGCCTTCTATTTTTATGAATCTCACTTCTCCCTGCAACTCAAACCTCAATTTGCCGGATTCTCTCCGGATATCAAAAAAATCATATGTTGAAGGACTTATTTTCTGTTTTCTTTTCTTCAGTCCCTCCCTGCTGAAATCGAATCCGTAAAGGTAACTTTTTGCAGTAACAGGATATTCTTTCCAATCAAGTGGCCTGGGATCGCGTAAAAGCAGCATTTTCCAGGCAGATATGGGATCAAGAGCGTCGGCAAGACATAAATAAACCAGTGATGGCTTTGTCTCCATGTTTAAAAAATTCTCAAATGGATGGAGTGTAAATGTTGGTGATCTTTCTGTTGTATCGGTTAAGATTGATATTCCCAGATCATCATAAGTTGTATATACCGAATAGCAATGGTTTTTATATAATAATGATTCCTTATTAATGTATGATATAAGAAAATTATAATCCGTTCCCTTAACATAATCGATAAAATCGTCAACATCCGCTTCAATATCATGGTCATTAAAAGTATTCAGAAGAGCCAGACCAATTGCATACATTAATATCGTACTGGCCTGCATTCTTGTACTACCTGATAAAGCCATCGGGCCGACCGTGAGATTTATCCTGTTTACTGCAGTATTGCTGAGGATACGTGATGTTCTGTCCGTCAGTCCTTTAAGTATTTCATCAGGGTTACAATAAAGAAACCAGGGGTGTTTGGCTGATGAAACAGCTGCTTTTTCCGTTGCGCTAATAACATAAGGTGTCTCCCCCCCTTCTGTGCTGGCAATCAGAAGGTCTCCATCCGAAAAACCCAGTTCACCAAGCTGTTTCACTGCATACTCCGGGTAATCCTCAAAGTTCTCAATGGATTTGATCAGGGCTGTATCTCCACCAGCCATGAAAGAGACAACTGCATTTTCATACCCGGTACCTTTTTTTTCCTTTCTCCACAGGACCTCGAGTACAAGGGAAAGCCTGCCTGTTGACCCGCATCCCACAAGAAAGATCTTGTGATTGTCGAGTAATGTCTTTTCAATATCCTTTTTCATTCTCTGTATCTCATTCTTCCGATCCTTAACAACTTTAAGGGCATCTATATCAATTTCCTTCAGGATATTGATTGCTTCAGGAAGATTAGTCTTTGCAAGGGAAGACAATTCTGTTGTTTTTGGGTGAGGTTTCTCGGTATCAATATCACCCAGCCTGAACTGTGAAGAAATTTTCAGGAAGGATTCGGCTTTTGATCTGGCATCCATATTAGTAAATTGGTATATAAGTAAATTGGTATATTACGACTCACGACTCACGATTACTGATTCCCTGTGTTCAAATGATCCATATTTAAACAAGTCATCCCTCTACCCCGAGAGCTTGGAGGAGAGGGATCCCATTATTCAAATCAATATTTAAAAATGTTCCCTAAGAGATTTCGGCAATTATTTCTCCAGCAGCTTGAATTGGATTCGCAGAGTATACCAAACATTAACAGGATTACCTGCCTGTCTGCCAGGTTGCCAGGCCGGGAGAGTGCCCACCAGTCTGACAGCTTCAGCATCAAGGGATGGATGTATTCCCCTGATAACCGAAATCTGGTCGACTTCACCCTGGTAAGTAACGCAGAATCTAACGATTACGTTACCTTCAATTCGGTTATCCAGGGCCACCTGGGGATATTGAATATTATCATTGATATATTCAAAAAGTGCTTCCGTTCCCCCTGGAAATTCAGGCATTTCTTCAACAATAACAAATACTTCTTCCGGCGGCTCATATTCTTCGACCACTTCTTCTTGCTCAAAATCCTCTATAATTTCAATAACTTCCTCATCCTGAATGATTTCAACTGATTCATCAGCTGTCAGGAGTTGTACATCATCTTCAGGTTTAATTGTATCAACAACTTCCGGGGCAACATATTTCAATTGTTGTTGGGTTTCGGCCGGAGGTGGTGGTGGCGGGGGCTCAACAGTCAACTCATCTTCCGGCTGATCAAGATCTTCCATGACAGCAATCACTTCTCTTTCTTTCTTTTGTGCTTTCGCCTGAATGGTAGTAGCTCTGAAATAGGGTGTAATAACAGCAGCACATAATACTATAACACCTATAACAAGGGCCATTATAGCAGTACGATGGTACTTTTTTCGAAGCTTATAAGCCCCGTATTCCTTATTACGGTTTTCAAAAACGATATCATCAAAATCCGGTACTATTAATTTTTCTTTTGCCATAATACAATAGAGTTTATGGTTAATTCTGGTTACTTTCAGCAGAAGCGTCCGCTTTAACAGCATTTTCTACCATATCTTCTTCTAACCAGCTGAGATCTACAAATGTATAACGGGCTATATCGACAATGGACATTTCATCTATAATATCGACGAAATTGCGGTACTTCGATTTCTTATATGCTTTGATAAGAACAATAGGTCCTGTATCATCTTCTTTTTTAAGCTGAAGAATCGCACTCTGCACAGAGTCGCGGGGTATATCGATTTCCCCGCTGATAACTTGCTCATTGAACTCGGATACTTTTCTAAACAAAGCCCTGTTTCTTTCAAGCAATACCTGACGTATACCATCTGCGCTGAAATCGGTCTCCCTCAGAGGAGGAGGATTATCGGGATCATCGGCTATTCCCGGGTACCAGAACACTTTGTCATCCGGACCAAGAATAATATTAATTGTCCGGCTTTTAGCGATCTTGGGAGGTTCTACATTTTCATTCTTTTTAATTTTCTCAGGCAGAACAATCTCCATGATCTTAGGTTTGGTAAAAGCAGTGGTAAGCATAAAAAATGTGATGAGAATACACATAAGGTCCACCATCGGTGTCATGTCTACATGAGCCGGGTGTTTTTTGGGCTTTTTCTTTCCGCCCTTTCGTGGTTCGTCAGCTTGACTAATTTCTGCCATAATTATTCAATATTTTCTTCTGTTACTTCATTATTTTCTGTTACCTCAACAACTTGAAGACCTGTAATCAGATTAAAGCTGCGCACATTCCTATCCTGCATGATATCGAGTACTTTTCTCACAACCGGAAATTCTGTATCGGCATCACCTTTAATGCAAGCGTCAACATTCGGATTCACCAGTCGCGAACACAATATCCACATAGCCAACTGGTTATCAGTTGAATCAATTGGGATTCCGGTTTCATAGGGCTCGCGTTCCCGCATATTTCTTGCCTTCAGATAATCCTTCATATTATGGATCGGCACTCCAAACGAGCAATTGATATCTGCAAATTTTCTCAATTCCTGGGGATTAAATTCAATATCGTAACGTTTACCCATTTCATTCAGGATGTGTTGTCTGAATTGATATATTGTATCAGGTCCGTTATCCACGTTGAAGAATATACGATCGTCCTTTGCAATAAGGACGGTCATAATATTAGCATCAGGAACATGTTTTTCTGATACAGAGAATGGGACATCAACAGGGGCTGATTCCTGTGGCCTGACGGTTGCTGTTAAAACAAAGAAAATCAGTAACACAGAAAACAGGTCCACCATCGGTGTCATATCGATTCGCGGAGATTTTGCCGGTAATCTAATTTTTGGCATCGTAAATCAATTAAATGTTATTTTGACCAAAAGACAAATCTAAACTACTAATCTTTCAATGATGCTGCAAAAGTCTGTGTCAAACTAAATCCTGCCTCATCAATTTTAAACATATAACCATCAATCCTTGATGAGAAATAGTTGTACAATAGAATAGCTATGACTGAACCTGAAATACCAAAGGCTGTATTTATAAGAGCCTCGGAGATACCGGTTGACAGGGCAAGGGCATCAGGAGCACCGGCTTGTGCCAGGGCAGCAAAAGCACGGATCATCCCCAGCACCGTACCCAACAGGCCAATAAGAACTGAAACAGGGGCCAGCGTTGAGAAAATGACCATATTCCTTGAAAGCATTGGTTGCTCAAGTGCATTGGCCTCTTCAAGTGATTTCTGAATTGATAGTATTTTTTGGTCCTTCTCAAGCTCTTCATCCTTCTGTAAATCCCGGTATCGAATCAGACCCGCCCTCAGTACATTGGCCAGAGAGCCTCTTTGTTTGTCACATGCATCAATAGCTTCTTCAATTTTATCACCTGCCATAAGATTCTGAAGCCTGTAAACAAAAGCATTCAATCTTCCTCTCCCCTTGGCTCTTGCCAGGGTAATAAGCCGCTCGATCGCAAAAATGATCAGCGTAATAACACAGGTCATAAGTAATGGTACGATATAACCACCTTTATAAATAATTCCTAGATAGTTACCCTGAATTGGATGACCTTTGGGATTGCCACCTTCAAAATTCGCGGGATTTCCCATCACAGTGATAAACAAATAAAGGGAAATTGCAAAGGCTATCAGAATAGCACTTGTTGCAAATACAGATTGCAATACACTCTTTAATGTACTTCCTTTTTTTTCATTCATTTTTGTAATATTTGATTAAATTTAGCTGTTAACAAAGACGTTTCACTCACAGTTTTAAAAATTCTCCGTAATTATAATAATTATTCAAATTCTATGCAATAAAATAATGTTTTCTATTCTTTTTCAAGCACAACATTATAAATCCTGGAATTTGTGATAGGTATTTCTTTCATTTGATAACCATTGGCATTAACAAGCAGATTTTCAGAACTTAGTGGTATCTCAAATTTAAATTCACCTCTGGAATTTGTCAGTGTTTCTGCTGCAGTATCTTTTACACGCACCGATGCCTCATCGATCGGTTGTCCGGATTCATTTCTGATAACACCCCTTATCTCGTTGGGATTGATATGAACAAGGGTATTCTTTTTAACAGAATTGACATACTGTATAGATGATCTGGCAGCCCGGTTATCAGGATCAATGTCAAGCACCTTTTGATGGTAAGATATTGCCTTGTCAAAATAGGGTATTTTTTCATCCAGTTCATCCACAAGCTCGCTCATCATGAACCATACATTCGCTTTTCCACTATAGCCCCTGATTAAAAAGTCCTCGTTATCCGGATCAATATTGATCATGCGGTCATACCAAGCATCAGCTTTAGAATAATTTCCCCTTTTAAGATAATAATAGCCGAGATATCCAAATGCCTCAACCATTTCCCTGGCATTTGCTACTGGGTCAACACTGGCTTTTTCAAGAAATGTCTCGAATTTCGGTTTGGCCAGTCCCTCTTTTAAGTCCGGATCCATTCGTGAATATGTTCTGGCAATCATCAGGTAACTCTGAATATTATCCGGGAATTTTTGTGTAACAATGGTAAATATCGAATCCGCCTTTTTATAATTCCCGGCCATATAATAAGCACGTCCAATTTGCATATAATTATTGACATCATCTCTGCCAAGATCAAGCATCTTCTCCCAGGTTCTGGCTGCACCCTCGAATCTCCTGTAAGTGTAATAATTAGTAGCAATTTCGGACAATAGATTTATGTCATCGGGATCGTATTCAAGTGCTTTCTGATAAGATTCAAATGCCATATCGATTTCTGCATCTGCCTTGTTAATCTGTTGAACAAGACTATCTTTTCTAAGGTTAAGGGATTCAATCCTTTCCCTGGTTTGTCCCCTGTTTGGATTCCGGGAAGACATGTTTGCATAATTCCTCCTCTCTCTTTGAAGGGTCCTGTTTATCCTTGTGGTATCCCTGAGCAGATGAGGATAATCCTGATTTTTTTTCAGTAAAATCTTGGCTTTGTATATATAATCTTTCTTGATAATATTTTCAGGCGGGATAGTCTCAAATAATGTTTCAATGTAATCCTGGGCTTTATCAAGATCGGAATGCTCCTTTTCATAACATGAATAAGCTGCAATTCTATTCATGTATGATCTCGATTGATCAACTTCAAATATCTCCTCAACAGTTTTAATAACTTCGTCATATTCTTTTGCATAATATAGTGCATTGACATACCTGATCTTGGCAGGAATGTTCCCTTTAGTCAGTTCGAGGTATTTCTGAAAATACTCCTTCGATTGATCAAATCTGCCGGCCATAGAATATAACTGTCCCAATTCCCTGTATGCAGGTGCATAATCTTCATCAAGTTCAATAGCCGCTTCATAATAAGGAATGGCTGCCATTAGATTGAGTCCCCTCACATAAATACTGCCAATCTTCATATTGGCTGTTGGTGAATTAGGAGCATAATCCTGTGCCCGCTTATAATTTCTGATAGCACTGGATCCATCTTTTACAAGAATATAAATATCACCTGCAATAATATAAATTTCCGGATTCGTTTTATCAATCTTAACGGCTTCCCTGATGTAAGGCAGTGCGAGTGATGTATCCACAGATCCCTTCCTGATATAAGACTCTGCAATTTTAGCCAGTGTATATGCATAATCTTCCGGATTGTCAATTCTTCTTACCTTTTTATATGGAGGAAGAAGACTCTTTGCCTTTGCACGTAGTTGTTCAGCTTTATTATCCTCTTCCAAATAAAAGGCCACTTTGGCCAGACCGACATAGTTGAGAGGTTCCATAGAATCGACCTGAATTCCCTTGCTGTATAATTCTTTTGCCTCATTAACTGCAATAGTCAATGAATTTGATATGGAGTCGGTAAAATAGTCCAGCAATTGATTCTCTCCGTAGAAAAAATATGCTTTACTGTTGTCCGGGTCATTCTGTATTATTTGTTTGAATAATGAATCTGCCTTATCAAACTGTTCACTTTTTGAATAGTCAATTGCTGTAGCCAGATCCTGTGCATGAACACTACTATATGATAACATGCCGGTAAGTCCTGCCAGCAAAAACACTAAGACTGAATATGTTCTGTTTTTATCCATGGTAATAGTAAAAAAATTATTGTTTCTTAACCTGAATTAACCTTATAGGCATCGTTGCAGGCACGAGGCCCGACTTCAATACTATTCTTTGACCCTTTTCTGCAACAAGCCATGCAATAAATCCTGAACCTAATCCTGCGAATGTTTCACGCGAAACCAAATACACCTCTCTTGTAAATGGATAGGTCTCATCATATATTGATCCCTGGTAAGGACGATAATAAGTACCCGGATTCAAATAAGGATGTGATACAGCAATAACTTTGATCTTATTTATAAAACTGGTGCTAAGTGAATCATCTTTATCACTTATCCAATTTACGCTGATAATACCTAATCCGTTTTTATTCCTGGAAATATAGTCAATAACCTCCTCATTATTGTTAACAGCATAAAAATTATCCGGAAGATTCTCTGTAATTTCAAATTTTTCTTTGAAATATCTGATGTTTCCTGACTTTTTATTATCAAAAATCACCGCTATTTTCTCCAGATTTGATGCAGGATTGATCTCTTTCCAACTGGTCAGTTTTCCCTGAAAAATTTCCTGAATTGTATTGTACTTTAATAACGAATCCGGATTCTCCTTATTCACAATAAGAGCGAGAGCATCATAGGCGAAAGTAACGGTTCGTACATTAACCTGCTGTGTATGTAAATATTCTATCTGATCCTCCGTTGGTTTATGACTTGTTATGATAACCTTTACTGAATCATTAATGAAATCTGAAATAACATCATATTCCGGCTTATATTCCGCTGTAATTTCTGCATATTTGTAAATTTGGGTGAAAGTATTGATTTCAGCCTCCATGATCAACTGGTAGGATTCATCCACACTAATCTTGATTTTACCACTGGTTGGGGTTTCTTTTATAGTTCCCCTGTCACTTTTACAGGATATAACACTAAAAATGAAACCTGCCAGGATAAAGATTCCCCAAAACATCTGCCTGTTCCCGAATAGATTTTTCCTGTTTCCCATTAAAGATGGCATCTGTGTAACGTAATATTCAAATCTTTTTGTATATAATTTCCTTATCAGCTTTATTATTATATAAATACACCAAATTTACATCAAATAACATTCCAAAAAAGATCAATTGTCAATATCATTATCTGAGAAAAAAACTTCACGTACTTTTTCAACTATTCTGAATGCCCTTGCCACACCGAACAGTATAAATGTAGCACCAAAGATAATCCTGAGAACTTTATCTATATGACTGAATAATGGAGATAATATGAAAAACAAACCAAAACCGATATAGAAGAATACCATTAAGCCTCCGAAAATGACCGTAATTCGCTGATATAAATCCTTTCCACTCACAGATAAATGATGCTTTCAGATAACCGGCAAAAATAATAAAAATTTATTTGATAACCTGATTAAAATACTAAATGTACTTGATAACAAAGATGTCACAAAGACAAAAAAGAATAAACAGGATCCTCTGAGACTCTGAGCATGGAGCATGGAGCATGGAGCATACTATCAAATACATAACATTATTTCCTCTGTTTTTCTATCAATAAATATTCGCTTTCATCTTCCAGATCATAACACAATCCATGTCCAAATGGAAACAACGGATCTTTCGAATCATAAGGTACATCTTCCATTTGTTCTTCCACGGCATCCATAGATGACGGCAGTTCAAAAGGCAGCTTGCCATAAGGTTCAACCTTACCGAAAATCAGGTCCAGGAGAGCCTCATCAGATGTTCCGAAATGACCGATCAGCGCAGCTGCACTATCTGCTATTTCCGGGATGACCGCCGGTCTATCAAGATAAATACTCACGACTGTTGGTTTGGTATTCAATACAGCCATAATACTTTGCAGGCTGTCGGGTGGAAATGTAAGTGATCCCTGGTGGAATAC